>DASSGT010000689.1:0-2197 GCA_035693345.1 Puia sp.
CACCTAAGCCTTGGCGAAGGTGGGTTGGCTATAGGCAGTAGGCAGCCTGTCCCGCGAATGCGGGGTTGGCAGTAGGCAGCCTGTCCCGCGAATGCGGGGTTGGCAGTAGGCAGTTGGCAGTTGGTAGTAAATACACTTCCAGACTTCCAGTCTTCCAGTCTTCCAGTCTTGCTACAGTCTGATAATGGCAAACCCCGGCCTTTGACTATTCAGATACGGAACCACTACTTCATCAGCAGCGAAACGTCTTGCGTTTTGAAAATTCAGCATTTTATCCATTTTCCAGAATACCAGCCCTTCATTTGTTGTTTCACCACGAGAGTTCAAAGTTGTAGTTGTTGCGAGCGGGTCAGCAGATCCATCCAGACTATTATATATCAGATATAATTTATTTTTTGCGGGCATCAGCAGATAGGAGAGATCGGGATTATTTGTTTCGGCATGTTGTTCCATTTCCAGTATGGCACTCCAGGTACTGTCTCTCGATACGGCAGGGAAATAAAAAAGATTTAAATCACCTTTGTTCCGGACTGCCGGAATCGGACTCAATCCGCGATTCCTTGTATATCCCTGTTTCAATTCTTTTTCACCGGAAGATGACTCGGAATAATTGGCAAGCAGATAGGCTGTCTCCCAATTGTTGAGCAGAGGAATATTTGGTTTTTCGAATTCAAAAGAAGATCCATATTCCTTTAACAGCATATAACCTCCTCCTCCCGGAACGGAAATAAAACTTTCATGACTCAGATTTTTACTTCTGATATCCCGTGCCTGTTCGTTAAAACGATAAGACGAATCGAAATCAAATCTTCCTTCCCGCATGGAGTAATTGCATACCTGCACATTTTTCAGGGATGTATTTCGATACGCGGATAAAAGACCAACACTCATTTCCTGCCTGTCATTATGAATAGACATCGAGACATCTTCTACTTTATAAAATGGGGCGAGCGGGATTTCCTTAAAAAAATAATCTTCACCATTGGGACAGGCATGGAACAGTGAAAAATTATGACTGATATGGGAAGGGAAAACCATACTCCATTCACCATTATTGGCGAGTTTGATCGGGAGATTATCAAAACTTTCTGAAGGAAATCCAATTTCATCGTCCTGGATACAGGGCTGGGAAAACTGTACATCGGAAATGACCTTCCGGTATACCGGATTCCAGTCTGCATCAAAAAGATGTACATGAACGATCGTTGATTCGGGATCTGTGTTTTCAAATGCAACGAGCAATATATAGGATTGATTCTCCGACCTGACTAAAAGAATGGAAGAGGCATTTGCAGAAAACGGCAGACTGTCGATCAATCTGGATTCTGCATTCTGATTAGCCTGGTAACGGTTACAAAAAATTCTTGTGCTGCTGACGGTAGGAGTACTCACAACCTGATCGAGTCCTTTGGTACCCGTCATCAGCCATTGTTTTACTGCACCCTGAATATTTACGGGTGACTGCTCACTGAGTAGATAAAGCCTGTTGTCAAACAATTCGAAATCCTGGATTTCGATATTGCGATCCTGATGTGATTTTGCTTTTTGTAATTGCAGTTTTGCTACCCAATAGAAATTATCCGATTTCCCGACTACCTGGAATCGAACAGAAGCGCGTGTATTGATCGTTTCGGAATAAACAACCCGCTGGGCGTTTAATTTGCCGGGAAGCCATGAGAGCAGGCCAATACAATATAGATATATCCAGCGCACTTGATCGATTCTCTTACAAGTTAATGAAATTAATCATCTCCCGTTCAGAGCCCTCTTTTTGCATTGAATGCCCGGGAGGCATTTTTCGGAATAGTCAGGGTTTTCCATTGATTGTCGAGTACCATCTTGGCGATAAAGATGATCTGTCCGACATGTGAAGCGTAATGGGTCAGATGCCTGTTGAGTGCTTCGACCACGGAATGTTCTTCATTCCGGATGATAACCACTTTCGGAAGATCAGCCGCGGAAAGACCGTTTAACACCTGAAACAGACAATTCCATCCTTCATCCCATAAGACTTTTAATCTTTCACGCGATAACTTCTCATTTTCGAATTCCGCGTCACGGTTTCTCCATTTTTCTTCACCGTCACTGTTGTAAAAATCAGTAAAACGGGAACGCATATTTCCGGCCAGATGTTTCACGATGATGGCAATACTATTTGTTTCCGGATTATACTGCCAGTCAATTTTTTCATCCGGAA
>DASSGT010000690.1:0-2955 GCA_035693345.1 Puia sp.
GAAGCAAAGGGTGCGTTGAAATCCATTTTCTGATAAAACGTGAACGGGAATTTTTCAAAACTCCTGTCGCCGATTTCAGATTCCCAGATGTGTTTTGCATTATCACTCATGACGACACCGACTTTTTCCACTTGGGTGTTCATGACTGCTAATTTTTCCAGCAATACTTTTGCATAAATGGCTCCGCTCGCGCCGGTGATGGCAACAACTATTTTATGTTTTTGATTTTCACTCATTGATGAAACAAAGTTAGCCAGATAATAATGATGCAAAAGAAAATCTCCTTGCCAGATTCTGGTCAAGGAGATTTTTTTGCGAAAAAAAGTTATTACTCTATTTCATTTTTTCCATTTTTTTGGTATCAATGATTTTATTATCAATAACAAGACTGTACGAATAAATTCCGGAAGCAAGATTATCAGAATTCACTTCAATTTGCCCAGGGCCTTTCTGACTGATTTCACGTTTATTGATTTCATTCCCGTACGTATCATAGAAAATGATATAAGCATTACCTGATGTATTTTCAGGAATGAAATAACGGATGACAGTGTTGGTGCTGAAAGGATTTGGCTGATTCTGATAAAGAATAACGTTTGAAGAGGTAAGCGAAATCTGTTGTGAATTATTCGCATTTTCGGGATTAGATTCCGTCGTCTTTTTTAATGTTGCAATTTCTGCTTTCAGACTGTCATCTGTTTTGCTTAATTCCTGAATGGCTTCCACTAATGATGGAATAAAGGAAGAATAATTCAGTCCCCAAATGTCTTTTGACTCATCCTGAGGTTTATATACACCACTAAAATCATATCCAATTTTTCGAGCTGCGGAATCCACAGATTGTGCAATGAAACCGGTATATTGGATTTTTTGTATATCATATTTTCCTGAAAAATTTTGTGAGGCGGAAGATGTTTTGGAAGAATCTGAACTTTGACCACTTCCCGCTAATATCTGATTTTCCCTATCAACATTGTAATGATAAGAAACAGGCTTTAATAGTTTAATGAAAGCAAGTCCGGGTATATTTGCTTGTACATTATCTTTTATTCTCAGGTCGCTGCCATTCCAAACCCCGGGCTGGCACCAGACATAAGTAACACTTGTGTTGCCAAGATAAATCTTATTACTTCCGGTCACAGTTGCACCATTGCCAATTGCTGTAGCATTGGAATAACTATTTCCATTTGCATCTGCACCATAACCAATATAGGTGTCATTATTTCCTGTTGAATAGGTATTACCAGCTTCATTTCCCAAAGCAGTATTGTATTTCCCGGTTGTATTATGCAATCCTGCATCAACTCCATAGAAAGTATTTGTATCACCAGTTGTAGTATAGTATCCTGCCGCATAACCGGCAAAAGTATTACGTGATGCAGTTGTATTGCCATACCCCGATTGATAACCTAAGAAAGTATTATATCCGCCGGTAGTATTGACCCGACCTGCATTACTACCAATAAAAGTATTGAGAATTCCTGTGGTATTGTCATAACCGGCAGCATCACCAAATGCAGCATTATGATATCCTGTAGTGGTTGATGTGGGTTGATTTGAATATAAGGCCCCATTACCAACCGCAACGTTATAACTGCTCCATGCAACTGAGCCATAACTCTGAGTAGCTAGAGCATTATACCCAACGGCAACATTTTCACCTGAATAAGTATTTGCAGTACCTGCTTGGTAGCCCATAAAAACATTGTTTGTTCCAACATTTGTTGCATATCCAGCTTTATATCCGAAAAATGAATTATTGCTATAACCATCAGCACCACCACCTGCCTGATAACCTACCGTGGTATTAGAACTTCCCGTTTGATTATACCTACCTGAAGAATAACCAAGATACGTATTATTGGAACCGGTAACATTTTGTACTCCTGCTAGGTAACCCAAGCAAGCATTATAATTACCTGTAGAAAGATTGGTCCAGTTAACACCACAGTAAGTATTCGTTGTAGAGCCAAATAGCACACCAACGCTACCATAATAATATCCTGATGCAGCTGTAATAGATCCATTAACGTCTAATTTAGTTGCTGGTGTGGTTGTTCCAATCCCAACACTCCCATTGTCAAAAATTGAAGAATTCTGAAGACATGGCGCTCCGGTTTGCGAATATCTTGGCACATAATATTGTGTGCCTGTAGTTCCACTATTATTAACAGCAGTGGTGCATTGTGATTTTGCATATCCAACACTCATGAGTGCTGAAATGCTCAGGATAAAAAATTGCTTTTTCATAAGAATGAATTTTAGTGTTGATTATAGTGTGTGATTTGTCGCATGAAATTTTTTTTTCATTGCGTAACAACTCTTCCTGATCTGTTCAAAAAACCTCCTTTCCAGGGTAAAATTTAATGCAGCTAAGCGAAGTAATTCCGGTATTGAGAATTTAGCTTATTGATGAATTGATGTAAATCATAAAGAGCGAATGCGCTCCTTTACGTGTCAATTGATAAAAACATTTGGAGGGGGAATCCGTTTACTGTTTTTACCAAACAATGAGATTCACTTTAAATGAAAATATTATATATAAATATATAATATAAAATGTAATTAACAAATTATATGTGAATACTATATGTAGTAATATCAATTTCAGGCGAATAGAGATCAACTGAAAAGATCAACAGTGTTTCACTTCCTCTCAATGAGAAAGAGCAATAAAAAACGCGATCTTTTTCTGAGATCGCGTTTGGGAAAATTCTGATTTTTTTACTGCAAATTACATTCCGCGGCTTGCAGTACGCCACGATCTGCGTTATTGATGAGCACAGCAATGATTTTACAATTCGCATCATTGAAATTTGAGCTGACCTGAAAACCGTTGAACGTATAATTTATCGGAGTGTGTCCGGTAATGGTAGCTGGTGTTGTGATTGCCTGTCCGCTGATTGTTCCGGGACTGTTTATGCATCCGCGGAAAACATCATCGAATATATAATT
>DASSGT010000691.1:0-3588 GCA_035693345.1 Puia sp.
TCCACACTACTTTGTAAGTCCCGCCTGCGAGTAGCCGTCTCTCGCCCGCATAGGTGCGCGATCCACGTATACCTGCCGGTCCTGCGGTGCCCAGGTATTGAGGCCATCCACATATCGGTTGAACATGCAGAATGCTGCTGCAATCAGTACGGTGTCATGAATTTCGCGATCCGTTGCCCCATTTCTCTTTGCGTTTTCGATTTGTTCTTCCGTCACATATTTACCGCCGATCTGTACACTCCCCGCAATGGTCAGCAGGGATTTTAATTTTTCAGATATATCAGCACGCTGAAAATCTTTTTTTATGCTGTCAATGAACGCCATGTCGCTTTTGTAATAATGCTGGGCCATCGCACCATGCACATTCTGACAGAAATAACAGTCGTTTTCAGAGGATACATAGGCGCCAATCATTTCACGGTCACCCCGGCTCAAAGAATTATTTTCATCGTGCAATAATGCTTCTGCCAGATCATTTAATATCGCTCCCGTATCAGGCCGGTAAATCATTGGGCCACGGATGCCCGGTAAATCGTTTTGTAAGTCAATCCATGCCATTTTATAGATTTTTAGATTTCTAAATATGATATCCCCTGGTTTGCATTCTCTTTCCCATTTCCTCATATGTCGCTTCACCTGTGGGTGTATAACTCGCCAGTCCGTCCACATATCGATTGAACATAGAGAAACTCGCCGCGATCAAAACCGTGTCATGAATATCTGCATCTGTGGCGCCGGTATTTCTGGCAGCTTCTATATCTGCGGGTGTAACTGATTTGCCGCTTGCCTGTACCTTGCCTGCGATCAGCAGAAGGGCTTTCATTTTTGCTGAAAGAGAATCTGCATTTTGTTCACGCAACAGTTCGTCCACAATGTGTTTCTGGTCGCCATACCAGCAACGTGCTGCGGCCGCGTGACTGTTTCTGCAAAACATGCAGCCGTTTCTGTGGGACACATAGGCAGCGATTAATTCGCGTTCTCCGGAACTCAAAGGAGAAGGGCCCCTGAGTAAGACTTCTGCGAGTTCACACAATGGTTTGCCGGTTTCCGGTCTGAAATTAAACAGGCTGCGGATTCCTGGTATTCCTTCTTCAACTTCGATGTAAGCCATACTAATTGTTAATTGTCAATTGTTAATTACTAAGAATGCTTTTACACTTACATTAGTTGACAATTGATCCCGCAGATGCGGGAACAATTATTTCTTGTATTCATCATGTCTGGTTTGTTTGTTGAACAGTGTAATGAAGAATCCGATAAGAAAAACAAAATCGAAATAGAATATTGCGTTTCCATATCCGCCGAGCATTTCCACCAGTGAGCCGATAAAAAAAACAGCAACCCCTGTAATGATCCGCCCAAGATTAAAACAGACCCCGGTTGCCGTAGCGCTCAATGAAACAGGAAAAAGTTCAGGAATATACATCGACAGAGCGCCCTGGCTCATGCCGAAAAAGATTGTAATAAATGCAATCTGAAAATAAGTGCTAAGTGACAGGGTGGTTGTGAGCCTGAATAAAATAAAAGCTAAAATAAAACTGGCCCCGAAACATATCAGAAGGGTTCTTTTCAGACCCAGTGCATGCACAACCCAGCCAGAAATAAATCCGCCTAATAAACCACCACCGCCCATCGTCATCATCGCAAGACCTCTCTCTTTTTGCCCGCTTGTTCCGGATACGAGATTTTGAATCCAGTATGGGAGCCAGGAAAAGGTAGCCCAGAGACCAATTAACGCTGCGCCAAATACCAGTGAACCCATGATCAGGTTCTTACTGTTCTGACTGCTGAATAACCGGCTGAGATTCTGAATGGCTTCATTTTCCTTCTTTGCTTTTATCCATTTTTCGGATTCGGTAAAAAACAACGCGGCCATTCCGGATAGCACTACAGGGATGACGCCAACAATAAATGCATATCGCCATTGCGAAACAAAATATGTCAGCAGGCCGGCCGAGAAAATACCGACAGGGATAGAGATGGACAGGATGCCCAGCAACACTTCTCTTTTTTTCTCCTGATAACCTTCAGACACCAGCATGGTTGTAATGACGAGCACACCACCGATACCAAATCCCGAAAGAAAACGGCAGAGAACCACGAGGAGCCAGGTAGGCGACATGCCTGTCAGAATGGTAAATAATCCATAACAGAGGGTTGCGTAGATAAAAGATTTTTTACGCCCGAGGGTGTCACAGAATATTCCCCAGATAATTCCTCCGGCTGTCCATCCGAAAATAAAAATGGAATTAATGGTTGCACTGATATTGTCGGTGTTTTGGGAACTGGTATCATGTAAAAGATCCCTGATCGCATCCGGCAGATATACGGACATCAATGTGGATACTGTTCCGCCAAACAGACTGCTAAAAAAGCAAACAAGGAATAAAGCCCGCTTGTATTTCTGAAATCCAACCGGTTTTGTCAAAGTTATTTCTGCTGATCCGTTCATATTTGTCTATTTGTATTGATCCTCACCAACTCTTGCCAGTCCGTCCTTCGGTCTGTCGTATCCGATAGTAACCAGTCTGGCTGCGAGTCTTTGATAATATGCCGGATCTTCCGGGCAATAAGTACCCAGACCGTCGACATACCGGTTATAGAGACAAAAAAGTGCTGCGATCAAAACCGTATCATGTATTTCTTTATCGGTGGCGCCTGCTTTTTTTGCACGGTTCACATGTTCCGGCAGAACGGCCTTTCCGATCTCCTGCACTTTGGCCCCGATGACAAGTAATGCTTTCATCTTTTCAGAAAGTGGTGCATTCTCCAGGTCGTGATATACTTTGTCCAGCAATTCATTTGTGCCACCGAGTGCTATCACCGTAGCTGCATGGGCGTTTGTACAAAAACGGCATTGGTTTTTGTAAGAGACGATGGTAGCTATCAGTTCTCTTTCCAATTCCGTCAGCGTATTCTCGCCCCGCAAAATAATCTGGGTCAGTTCACGGATGGGTGCTGCCGTGTCGATGCGGTTTTCAAGTAAGCCTGTGATGCCCGGTAAGCGATTATTCAATTCGATGTATGCCATATCCTACATTTTATATTGCGTTGTGTTGGGATGAAATTGTTTCCAGCTATGCCAGAATTCCTGATAAGCCGCCAGCGTTTCAAGCTGGGTATCTTTATAGGGGCCACTGATGCAATAGCCATTCAGGTTCCAAACGGAATGTGTATTTGTATCTGTCAGCTGGCTCAATATTCTATCCAGAGAAAAGGATAATGTTTGCCCCTGCAATAGCCGGCTGAATGCATGAAAGCTGCTGGTATCATTTTCGAGCACCAGCAGTACCGGTTGTCTGCCGATGGTCTCTTCTATGATATCATTTTTCAGCAGGTCGTTCCAGTCGTAGACTTTTTCATAGTCATTTGTTTTTACGCCTATTACCCATGATTTCTTTTTCCATGATGCTGAATCCCTTTTCTCCAGATGTCCCTTGATCGTTCCCTTGTCAAAATCCGCGAGATCGTGGTAGTCTTCTTTAAAATTGCTATCGGGTTGCAGTATGGTTGAATTCGGATGAAGACGCATCCAGGAAGCCAGGGTTGCCTGATGAGAAGGGATTTCTTCCAGACGGGAACCTTTCA
>DASSGT010000692.1:0-3122 GCA_035693345.1 Puia sp.
AGCTACATAAGACGCAAGACCGAATAATCCGAGACAGCTGATAAATATGGCTAGTATCGCGAAAAATCCGGATAGCTGACCGACACGTGTTTCAGCAGCGAACTTGGCCGCAAATTCACTGTCGGCAAATTTATAATCGAAAGGAGCGGCGGGAATGATCTTTTTGAAAATGGATTCGATTTTTGCGATGGATTCGGCCGCACTCTTATTGGGATTCAGTTTGAGATCCATCCAGTTTACGTTTTCGTAGTCCATAAAATAGATCGTAGGATTCACCGGATCGTAAGGTGATTGCATGATCATGTCCCTGATCACACCGATCACAATTAAGTTTTTACCCGGCCTGGCTGTCCACGTGACGATTTTACCAATCGGATCTCTTAAATTCATAAATTTTACAGCTGCTTCATTAATCACTATGGCATTCGAGTCTGTTGTAAACGTCCTGGAGAAATCCCTGCCCTGTGTGAATTGCCAGCCAACGGTTTTTCCAAAATCATGCGTAACCCAGATATTATCAAAAGCGCCATTCACCGAAGGATCTTTGCCCTGCCAGCTGTATCCGTCGTTATTGGAATAAACCTCGGTAACAGGACTGGATGATTCTGCAAAATTTGTAATAGCTCCGGATTTTTCCATTTCGTTTTTCAGCAGATCGAATTTGCCATAAAAATCCGGTGATTTCATGCGAATCATCATCAATCCATTCCGGTCATAACCGATGGGTCTGTTCCGGGTGTATTGTATCTGATTATAAACAATCACCGTTCCGATGATCAACGCAATCGAAATGGTAAACTGTACGACCACCAATACTTTGCGGGGAATAGCAGCCAGTCTTCCGGTTCTGAATGCACCTTTTAATACTTTGACAGGTTCAAAAGACGACAGATAAAGTGCGGGATAACTTCCGGCGATAGCGGTTGTAAAAATCGTGAATGCCAGACAGAATATCCAGAACCAGACATTCGTCCAGGGAATAAACATTTCTTTACTGGCCATGTGATTGAACCAGGGCAGGAATAGTTTGGCCAGCAATACTGAAAGTCCGAATGAAAATAAAACGACCAGTAAAGATTCTGTGTAAAACTGGCTGACCAGATCTTTCCGTAATGATCCAATGGCCTTTCGCACGCCTACTTCTCTGGCTCTTTTTTCAGATCTGGCGGTGCTCAGGTTCATAAAATTGATGCAGGCGAGCAGCAACACGAATATGCCGATGATGGTAAATAATTTCACATATTCGATGAGTCCGCCGGTCTGAATTCCATTTTCCCATTGCATCCGCAGATGCCAGTCCTTCATCGGCGCCAGAAATATCTTCGTTTTATAATGCTTGTCTTCCGGTATGTCGCGGATGAATTTGGCATCAACGATATTCTTGTTCACGGTTTTGAAATTGGTATTGTCAGCGATCTGCGCAAACACCTGGAATGAACTATTTTCCCAGTGGTCGGCGGTCCATTGAATCCAGCGTTCGGAAGTAACGAACAGATCCCAGGGAGCAATAAAATCCAGGTCGCCCAATTGGGAATTGCGTGGTAGATCCTCGTACACGCCGGTTACTTTTACGTCCAGTTTATTATCGATCCGCATCAGTTGATTCAGCGGATTGGATTCTCCAAAAATGGCTTTGGCAGTGGAGGCAGATAATATAACGGAATGCGGGTCCTTCAATCCGTCCCTGGTGCCTGCCAGCATTTTTAGAGTGAACATGTGAGGCGCTTCAGCCTGCATATAGATTCCTCTTCTGTCAAAATTTTTTTTATCGGCAGAAATAATATGATCACTGGTCCAGGATGACATGATCACATATTTGAAATTATTACCGTACCGGTTTTTCAGCTCCGGCCCGAGAGGTTCCGGCATGGCATTGAACGTATGTATTTTTCCATTTGATTCCTGATGTTGCATCAACAGTCCGATGCGGTCGTAGTTTTCAAAAGTTTTATTATAAGAAAGTTCATCCCAGATCCAGAGGCCGATCAGCATCGCGACCGCCATACCGATCGCCAGTCCGCTGATATTTATAAAAGAAGAGGTTTTATTCTTTAAGAGATTTCTCCAGGCGACTTTGAAATAATTCCTGAACATAATTATTAATTATTAACTATTAATGATTAACGCTATTTGTAAAAGTCAAACGGGGTGCCACGATGGTAACATCATACTAATCAGAATATTAATTCATCAATTATTACCCGGGACTGTCCGGTTTTGAAACAAAAACCGTACGATTTTATCGGAACTTATTTCTGTTATGTGAGACAGTTGACTGATTTACAACAGTATTCAAATCCGGCACTCTTTTTAATTGTTAGTTGTTAGTTGTTAGTTGTTAGCTGCTTGTGGCTAATTAACAACTAACAACTAACAACTAACAACTAACAATTAATAATAAAGCTCGTGTTTAAAAATTACTTCAAGATCGCAATTCGCAGTCTCTGGAAGCACAAAGCGTTTTCACTTATCAATATATTGGGACTTGCTGTCGGGATGACGGCCTGCTTCCTGATATTCCTATATGTACGTTTTGAGACAAGTTTTGATAATTTTCATTCCAAGGCCGACCGCATCTACCGTGTTGTTTCTGAGGTCAGAACACCCACTGAAAACATTAAGACCGGTCTGACAACGACGCCCGTCGCCATCAATTTGAAGAGAGATTTTCCGGAAGTGGAAGAAGCCGTTCGACTGGGAAGAGATGGTTTTCTGGTGAAGAGTGGGGATGTCAAGTTTCAGGAAACAAATACTGTGCTGGCGGATTCCGGCCTGTTTAAGATTTTTGATTTCCAGCTAATAGAAGGCAACAGGAATACCGCACTCAAAGAACCCATGAGTGTTATTTTGTCGGAGACGGCAGCAAAAAAATATTTTGGGAATGGGGAGGCTTACGGACAACATCTTTTACTAACCGGTGCCGCCATCAATTCTACGGTAACAGGCATTATGAAGGATATTCCCCGGAATTCACAAATCCGGGCAGACATGATCGTTTCGTTGTCTTCTTACCAGGCCATATATGGTCGTCCAATTAGCGACAGTGAATGGACCAATCACAACTATTATACTTATATTTTATTGGCGCCGCATGCGGATGCAAAGGCACTGGAGGCCAAACT
>DASSGT010000693.1:0-5356 GCA_035693345.1 Puia sp.
ATTTCTTTTTTGAAGCAACGAATGAAAAAGAAAATCCCGTCGGCGGTCTGAAGCCGCAGGTGTGGAGTCCCGAAATATCGCTGGCCTTCATGGATGAAGCAGAAATTGATATTACCATCCTTTCTGTCAGCACGCCCGGGATACAGTTGCGTGACCGGCAAAAAGGACGGGGGCTGGCCAGGAAGTGTAATGAGCTATCGGCATCATTGATTGCAAAATATCCCAGGCGCTTTGGAGCTTTTGCTGCGATTCCGATGAGTGGTAATATGGATGATGCCAGAGAAGAAGCGATATATGCACTGGACATTCTTAAACTGGATGGAGTCGTTTTATTTTCCAATTCAAATGGAATATACCTGGGTGATCCGACACTTAGGCCTTTGTTTGAGGAACTCCAAAAACGAAAGGCTGTTGTGTATGTGCATCCGAATGCATCACCCGATTTGGCTGCGCATAGTCTCGGGATAACCGACAACCTGATCGATTTTCCGGCCGACACAACGCGTGCTGTCGCAGAAATGCATTATCGTGGAACTTTTGCTGCAACCCCGGATGTCAAATATATTTTTTCACACGGAGGCGGAACCATTCCTTACCTGGCAGGCAGACTGGCCATCGTGGATGAAATGAAAATAATGGGAGATGGCTTGATTACAGGAACCGCGGCTGATGCATTTCGAAAGTTGTATTGGGATACAGCACTCGCTTATTCCGATCCTGTATTATATACGCTCCTGCATGTGGCCGGATTAAAAAATATTCTGTTTGGGACTGATTTCCCCTACCTGCGCAGAGACATGGCAGTCAGTTGCCGAAATAAAATACAACTCAGCAAGGCTTTACTGGATTTAGATACGGAGCTGGTATTGGGTGGGAATGCGCTGGAGTTGTTTCCGAGATTTAAGAATATTTACAATGGCAGTTAATGTCAAACTATGCCGGGTTCAGTAACAAAAATTAAAATAATGATTTCATATAAATCGCTGGTGAAATTATTCCTGGTTTCCGCATTGATCATATTTTTCGCGGGTTGTTCCGGAAATGCAAGTAAGCAACAGGGATACCAGCCAGGAGCGGTGCCTTATAAAGTGGCGCCGGTATATTTTGGTGACGCAACGATCGAATTTGATTTTCCTACCACCATACAGGGCGAACAAAACGTCGAGATAAGACCTAAAGTGGACGGATTTGTGCAAAATATTTTTGTAGATGAGGGTGATGTAGTGAAAAAAGGTCAGGCATTATTTCAACTAAGCAACCCACAGTACGAACAGGCAGTTCGAAGTTCCGAGGCAGCGGTTAAAATAGCGGAAGCAAATGTACTATCCGCAAAAATGGAGTATGAAAAGGTGAAGCCACTGGTAGAAAAGGGAATTATCAGCAAATATGAAATGCAGGCGAAGCAATATACACTGCAATCAGCAGAAGCGTCTTTAGCTTCTGCAAACGCAGATCTGGTAAACGCAAAAGTGAATGTGGGTTATACTTATCTGACCAGTCCTTCCGATGGAATTATTGGGAATATACCTTATAAGAAAGGCAGTCTTGTCAATAGTTTATCCGGCAGTGCCCTTACCACAGTGTATGAGACTAAAAATGTTTACGCTTATTTTTCTTTGAATGAAAAAGAATTGCTGAATTTTTCAAGACATGTGGCGGGGTCAACGATTCAGGACAAATTAGCAACCATGCAGGATGTAACGCTGGTGCTGGCAGATGGTACCCAATATCCGCAAAAAGGAAGGATAACAACTGCGACCGGATTAATCAATATACAAACAGGGTCAGCCAATTTTAGAGCCACGTTTCCAAATACGCAGGGTTTAATTCGCAGCGGGAGTAGTGGAACGATAAAAATACCTGTGACTATTGACAACTCCATCATGGTGCCGCAGGCTGCAACTTTTGATAACCAGGGTAAAAAATTCATTTACCGATATCTGGGTAAGGATAGTATTAATAGTGTAGGCATTGAAGTAATTGAAAGCGGTATTGGCAATTTATACATTGTAGTAAAAGGGTTAACAAAAGATGACCAGATCGTGATAGAGGGGGTGGAGAGCATAAGGCCCGGAACGAAAATTACCCCCATACATGTAAACAGTGATAGTATTTACCGGGATGCAACAAACAGAAAAAGGGAATAACGAGGTTACCACTTCAAAAACAGAGAATGTTTCAGATATTTATCAGACGCCCCATACTATCGACTGTTATCTCAATCCTCATTGTACTTCTTGGAGTGCTTGCATATATTGGTCTGCCGGTTACTCAATATCCCGAAATAGCACCACCTACCGTAATTGTGACTGCCAACTATACCGGCGCAAATGCGGATGTTGTTTTGAGAAATGTGGTAGTGCCTTTAGAAGAACAAATTAATGGGGTTGAGGGAATGACATATATGACGAGCAGCAGCACAAATGACGGAGTAGCCACCATCACTATTTATTTTAAGCTTGGAACGAACAGCGACATCAATGCGGTAAATGTGCAAAATCGTGTGCAGAGGGCAACAAATATTCTTCCCGCCGAAGTGAACCGGGCGGGCGTAACAGTTGACAAACAACAAAGCAGTAATCTTTTTTTCTTCTCTATTACAAGCGATAAGCCGGACTATGACCAGAAATATTTAAGCAATTTTGCCAACATAAACATTGTACCCGAACTTAAAAGAATTCCCGGCGTAGGCGGAGTCACGGTTTTCGGCACTAACGATTATTCTATGCGGATTTGGCTGAAACCTGATCTGATGGCAACATATGGGTTAACGCCTACTGATGTTATTGATGCGCTGGCAGAACAAAATTTGGACGCAGCACCAGGACAGTTCGGTGAAAACAGCGATCAGGTTTTTCAGTTCACTATCCAGTATAGCGGCCGCTTAAAAGACACCACTCAATTTGGCAATATTGTTATGAGAAGCGGCATCACCGGTCAGATATTACGGCTAAAGGATATTGCACGAATTGAGCTCGGTACTTTAAACTATTCATCCGCACAAGGAACAGACGATAAACCTGCTGCTGTCATTGCCGTGAGCCAGACAGCAGGGTCCAACGCCCAAAAAATTATTGAAGAAACAATTAAATCTTTAGACAAAGCATCCAAAACCTTTCCGGCGGGAGTAAAATATATTTCTTTATATAACATAAACGATTTTTTAACCGCGTCTATAGAGAAGGTGGTAGAGACATTGGTAATAGCTTACTTTCTTGTTTTTTTGGTGGTTTTTATTTTCCTGCAGGATTTTCGATCTACCCTTATACCGGCGGCGTCAGTGCTCGTTTCCATTGTTGGAACCTTTGCCTGTTTAAGTTTGTTCGGTTTTACCATTAACCTGCTTACATTATTTGCCCTGGTACTGGCAATTGGTATCGTCGTGGATGATGCTATTGTAGTCGTAGAAGCGGTGCATGCTAAACTGGATGAAGGTTACCGGTCTGTAAAGAAAGCTGCTTTGGATACGATGAATACACTAAGCAGAACCATTATTGCCATTACACTGGTCATGGCATCTGTATTTATTCCGGTATCTTTCATCAGTGGTTCATCCGGAGTGTTTTTCAGACAATTTGGATTAACGCTCGCTTCTGCCATTATTATCTCCGCTATCAATGCGCTTACCCTGAGCCCCGCACTCTCCGCACTGTTACTAAAGCCACGCCCTGATATTGAGAATGGAAAGAAGAAAAGTTTTTCAGAGCGATTTAAAAATGGTTTCAACAGCGGCTTATCTTCATTAAAGAACAGATATCAGGGGTCACTCAGTTTCTTATCCCGGAAAAAATGGATTGTGGTTGCAGTAGCTACCTGCGCAGTATTGTTACTTGTATTTTTTATAAGAACCATACCAAACGGTTTTGTACCTGATGAAGATCAGGGTGTACTTTTTGCCGATATCAGCCTGCCACCGGGGAGTTCCCTGGAAAGAACATCAGAAATAACCGCAGAAGTAGACAGTATCGTGGCCAGTCTCACGGAAGTTATCGATCGGGGTACGGTTACAGGAAGAAGTATTATTAACGGCGCAGGGAGCAATTTTGCGTTTCTGATCATAAAATTAAAGCCATGGAATGACCGGAGCGGAGTTAAAGTGGAACAAGTGATTGGAGAACTCTTCGGGAAAACTGCCGGAATAAAAGATGCCAGGGTATTATTTTTTGCGCCGCCTACGATCATAGGATTTGGGATAGCGGGCGGATTTAGCGTGGAACTTCAGGATAAAAGCGGCAGCAGCATCGAAGCATTTAATAAAGTGGCGGGCCGTTTTTTAGGCGCTTTAAATCAGCGGCCGGAAGTATTATATGCAGCCACTGGTTTTGACCCCAACTACCCTCAGTATTTGATGAAAGTAAATGTGGCAAAAGTAAAAGAGGCCGGCGTTTCTGTCAGCGCATTGCTGAATACCATGCAGGGATACTATGGAGGGATTTATGCATCAAATTTTAACCAGTTTGGAAAACAATATCGTGTGATGGTGCAGGCTGAGGCATCCTACCGAAACAATCCACAAAGCCTGAATGCGATTTATGTGCAAAATGGGACTGGTGGTATGGCGCCCATTTCGGCATTTGTTACCATGACTAAAATAACAGGACCACAATCCATATCCCGGTTTAACCTCTATACAAGCATATCCGTGACAGGGCGTCCAAAACCCGGGTTCAGTAGCGGTGACGCCTTATTGGCCATTGAACAAGTAGCCGCAGAAACATTACCCGACGGGTACAGTTTTGACTACTCTGGTGTATCACGTGAAGAGAAAAACAGCGGCAGTCAAACTGTACTTATCTACATACTTTGTTTGGTTTTTGTTTTCTTTTTGCTCTCGGCACTATACGAAAGTTATCTGATTCCCCTGGCGGTCTTGTTTTCATTGCCGGTAGGTCTAATGGGGGTCTACCTTTTCGCGAAAATCTTAGGCATAGATAATAATATCTACATGCAGATTGCGGTGGTTATGTTGATTGGCTTACTCGCAAAGAATGCCATCCTGATTGTCGAATATGCCCTGGAACGTCGTCGAATTGGAATGACAATAACAGATGCGGCCATAGAAGGAGCTACGTCAAGGCTGCGCCCGATACTTATGACTTCACTCGCTTTTATTGCTGGCCTTCTGCCACTCATGTTTGCAAGCGGGGTTGGTGCGGCAGGTAACCGGTCAATAGGTACCGGCGCGGTTGGCGGTATGTTAGTAGGGACTCTGTTTGGAATATTTGTAATACCCGGGATGTATATCATCTTTCAAACCCTGCAGGAAAAACTGGGTGGCTCACCGGAACAGAACGCTGAAAAGCAAAGGAAAGAAGATGAGGAGACAAGAATTTTTGAGGCTTCGCAACATATAACA
>DASSGT010000694.1:0-3895 GCA_035693345.1 Puia sp.
GAACCATTTTTCCTATATACTGGGAACAAAATACTGGAGACAACAGCCGGCCGGATCACTGGTATATGTAAAAGAGCCGTCTGTTCAGCAATTGGATACCATTCCGGAAATCACAACCGGTGAAATTTCCCTCACTCTTCGATGGGCGCCCAATGAACAATTTTTTGAGAATAAAGTAGGGCGAAGAAATATTGCT
The DNA here is from genome assembly GCA_035693345.1 of Puia sp. Taxonomy (GTDB): domain Bacteria; phylum Bacteroidota; class Bacteroidia; order Chitinophagales; family Chitinophagaceae; genus Puia. The sequence goes on from DASSGT010000694.1 coordinate 197, forward strand.
AACAAATATCCGGTCATATCCTTTCAGTATTCAAAAGGAATCCAGGGCCTTTATGGCGGTGAGTACAACTATGATGCTTTTCATCTCAAGATATCCAAACGCGTTTTTACATCACCGCTTGGATTCTCTGATATCAGAATGGATGCAGGCTACCTTTCAGGAATTCTACCGTTCCCGCTATTGATTATCCCGCCGGCAAACCGGTCCTATTTTTATAGTTTCAATTCCTACAATCTCATGAATGTCCAGGAATTTGTTGCAGACCATTACGCGGGTCTGGACATTGATCATTATTTCAACGGATTCTTTTTCAACAAAATCCCTTTTTTGAAGAAACTACGACTTCGTGAAGTGATAGCGGCCAAAATACTATACGGTGGTTTGCGAAGCGAGAACAATCCGGATGATAATCCGAATCAAATGCTCTTTCCCACAACCAATGGGGTCACTTCCACCTTTGCATTAAATGGCCAGCCTTATGTGGAAGCCAGCGTTGGGTTGTATAATATTTTTTCTTTTATACGGATAGACCTGATCAAACGGTTTACTTATTTAAATCACCCGAATGTTTCGAAGTTTGGCATACTGGTCAGCAGCAATTTTAGTTTTTAAACCATTCTAATCTTTGTATTGTGTTTATTTTAAAAAGGCCGGTTGAATTAAGGATCAGCCATATTTTTATTCTTTATTTCATCATTGCTATCATAGCCAGCATTCAGTGTTATTATGGATTTATAAGACCTTCTGGTCAGTTTGGAAGGGCTTATCCGAATTACAATAATTATATCATTTTCAAAAATTCATTTTTTCATTTAATTCAGGGTAAGGATTTATATGTGCATTATCCGGATGAACAATGGGATCTATACAAATATTCTCCCTCTTTTTCATTGTTTTTTGGTCTGTTTGCTTATTTGCCTGATTTTATCGGGTTGCTATTATGGAATTTATTAAATACGATCCCTTTATTTATTGGCATCGGGTTGTTAAAGGGAATGGACGATCGTGCCAGAATATATGTATTGCTGTTTTGTTTTATTGAATTAATGGGCAGTTTGCAAACGGCCCAAAGTAATGGATTAACAGCAGCGCTTCTCATTTTAACTTTTGCTTCTCTTGAAAATGGCAGATATATACTGGCGGCATTTTTTGTAGCATTTTCATTGTACCTCAAAATATTTGGTGGGATCGGTCTGATATTGTTTGTATTTTATCCTGCCCGGATGAAATTGTGTTTATATACTTTTTGCTGGACCTTACTGATTGGTTTATTACCACTGGCAGTGACCGATTTGAACAGACTGTTGTATTTATATAAAAGCTGGAATATTCTGTTAAAAACAGATCAGGCAAATTCAGCGGGGATTTCGGTCATGGGTATTTTGCAGACAAATTTTAAATTCCATATTTCAAATAAAATAATCATGATGGCGGGTATGATATTTCTTTTGATTCCACTGTACCAGACAGCAAAATATAAAATATATGAATTCAGATTACTGGCGCTTAGTTCGATACTGATATGGGCAGTTATATTTAATTATAAGGCAGAGTCCTCGACATATATTATAGCCATTTGCGGTATTGCTATCTGGTTTTTTTCTCAGACTAAAAACCGTATGCATCTTATTATTATTATATTGACTTTCCTATTCACTACCCTTTCACCGGGCGATTTAATTCCTCATTTCATTAAGGGATTATTTATAAAATTGCCTTATCTGAAAGCTATTTTTCCGATTTTGATATTTTGTATTGTTTTAATCGACTTGTTTGATAAGAATCTGGATATGAAGAAACCCTCCTTACCCATTACTCTGCAACCCGATAGTCATGAAATGGAGATTCATGACAATCATCGGTAAGCCTATTTCATTCCTTTGAAAGTGGCATAGATGGCCATGGCATGTCCATGCCCCAGGTCGAAATCTTCTTTCAGCCATTTTACGATTTCTCCTGCTTTAACTGCTGGCTTCAGTTTCCCTTTTTCTAAAAACCCTTTTTGTGCAGCCAGCTTCTTAAAGTCGGATGGAGTTTTACCAGTCTTCGTTTTTATATTGTCTATATAAGCCTGGAATGACATTTTTTTGGAATTCTAAAATTATTGAAATCAGCTAATTAAACAACAAGTCCTGGGAGCAGGAAATACTCAGTCCTGCTCCAATAATAACCTCCGGCCAAAAACTGTGGCATTTTTCTCATGCGGACTGATTACTTTTTGGGAATTTTAAATATTAAATCACTTTCTATAAAATCTACCATTATGCTTGCTGAATTATCCGCCGAAACAAAAATAGTTCCTGAAATCACCCCCTCCAAAATTATGCAGATTGGAATGGGCTTCTGGGCGTCCAAGGCCATGCTGTCTGCTGTAAACCTGGGTCTTTTTACCCTGCTTGCCCCTGTTGCTTTGTCAGAAAAACAGATAAAAGTGAAACTGGGATTTACCTGTTCGGACAGACATGTATATGACTGGCTGGATACACTGGTTTCTCTGGGTTTTTTGGAACGCGAAGGCTTGCTGCAGGATGCAGTTTACAGCAATGCGGCTGATACCGGTTTATTTCTGGATAAAAATAAGAAAACATATATGGGAGGCATTTTGGAAATGGCCGACAGCCGGCTTTACAAATACTGGGGAGGTTTGGAAGAGGGCCTTCGTACAGGACAACAACAAAACGAAGGAAAGGGCAATCCCCTGGGTAATATGGAATTTTTTTCTGACCTCTATAAAGATGCAGAAAAATTGCAGGAGTTTATGAATGCGATGAGCGGGATACAAACGGGTAATTTTCTGGCGCTCGTAAATAAATTTGATTTTAGTAAGTATCAGTCCATGCTGGATCTTGGTGGTGCAGACGGATGGTTAAGCATTCAGGTATGTCTGAGACATCCCGATATTCATTGTACGACGTTTGACCTTCCTCCGGTGGAACCTTTGGCCACGCAAAAAATCAAAGGGTTCAATCTGGGTGACCGTATTCAGGTTGCAAGCGGGGATTTACTAAAGGATACATTTCCAAAGGCGGATATTATTACCATGGGAAATATTTTACATGGAATGAATGAAGAGGCCAAACAGCAACTGGTGCAGAAAGCGTATGATAGTCTCCCTGTAGGCGGCGTTTTCATCGCTATCGAAAACATCATTGATAATGAACGCAGGCAAAATACATTCGGCCTTTTGATGAGTCTGAATATGCTGATTGAAAATGGAGATGCATTTGACTACACGATGAATGATTTTGAAAGATGGACAAAGGCCGCAGGTTTTACCAGAGTATCCCTGATCCCTCTTGCCGGTCCGTCCAGCGCCGCGGTTGCCTACAAATAAATTTAAAAAATAGATATGTTTTGCGGTAGATCACCCTGAACGTTCATTATCCGGCATGATACACAACGTGCGTAACCTTCGCTTCAAAAAATAAAAAAAGGTACCTTTCTGAAGCATTGAAAGCTTTTAATGTAGTTAGGTTGATCACGTCAACAGTTTCATGTATCAGCCCGAGAGAAGAGTTACGTTACAAAAAAATAGCCCATGTTCAGGCAATCCGTTTTATGAAAAATAAACGAAGAGATTTTCTAAAATATTCCGGACTTGCCGGCCTGGGTATGGCCGGGGGTATCATGAAAGGTTTTTCAGCCGATAACAAAGTGAATTATATGTCGGGATCTATACGTAGTGCATTGTCAGAAGAT
>DASSGT010000695.1:0-3530 GCA_035693345.1 Puia sp.
CTGTCAAACTTCAAAATCCAATACAAAATGAAAATATATAAAGGAACCCATGTATATGGATTTCGAAGCATCAGCATGATGCCATCCAGCCATGGGGCACTTAATTTCGTTTGGATGATTGTAAATGCAATCTTGTCAACATGTTCAACCCACTCAATAAACGACATTGGAAAGTCTTTGGGTAAAAATAATCATCCGGGTTAACGCCGGTTTTACCGTTCCATTAATTAAATATTAATTTACAGCTCATTTACAAAAATTGAGATACTCCCGGGAATTGAATACCAATTGTTTATTTGTCATTACCGGTGGACCGGGAGTCGGTAAAACGACCCTGCTGGAAGAACTCCAAAAGCGACTTTTTACCTGTATACCGGAAGTTGCCAGGGAAATTATTAAAGAACAGGTTGCCACTGATGGATATGCCCTGCCCTGGAAGAACAGGGAATTATACTTGCAGATGATGTTCAACCGGTCAGTGGATAGTTATCTATCGGCGAAACATAACGACAGGCCGTTCATTTTTTTTGACCGGGGAATACCCGATAGCCTCACCTATGCAGACATAATAGGATTCGAAAAAACCGCGGCAATGGAAAATGCCGTCAGGCAGTACAGGTACAATCGAAATGTATTTTATCTCTCTCCCTGGCGGGACATTTATAAAACCGATGAGGAAAGAAAACAAACCTGGGAGGAAGCCATTGCCACTTCTGAACTTAATGCAGAAATATACATACGGTATAATTATACCCTGATCGATGTTCCGAAAGACATTCCCGAGAAAAGAGCAGATTTTATATTATCATGGATCGATGAAACATATCCGGGGCAAACGGATGATTTTTAATACTTACTCACAATAAAGATTAAAAAACTGTTTTGCAGGAAAAACAAATCATCTACCAGATGGAAAGGCATCAACGCCTGACCGATCGCTTCTTCAACTATTTCCCGGTTGCTATGATTTATAGCCGCGGCAGCAGGACCGGTTCCCATGAAACTTTTTATTCCGTCTGTCAGGCTGGAACAAAGAAAAGGGCAGGAAACCCTGGTTTTGAAAATTAATTTTAAATCGTTGACGGCAAATTCTCCTTCAATTCTTCCATCTTCTGAAAGTGCGAAAGGCCCCGGTGTTCCGGGTGCCGGTGGAGGTAAGAACGTGCCAATTGCCTTTAGCACATGGGTTGCATCGCTCAAATGGGGTTTATCCCAAATACCCATGACAAATCGCCCTCCGGGTTTTAATACTCTCTTTGCTTCTTTCAGGGTGTTTGCGAAGCTGTCGGCGTATTGAAATGAATTAAAACCGGTGACGATATCAAAGCTATTGTCTTTGAAAGGCAATGTTTCGATGTCCTCCTGTAAAAAACTAATCTGCGGATTTCGCTGTCTTGCCAGATCGAGTAATCCCTGCGCAGCATCCACTCCGATCACTTCTGCGCCCGTTCTGTTGGCCAGATGTGTAAACAAGCCGGAACCACAACCCATATCCAGCAGCCTGTCTTTGTCAGATAATTTTAATTGTTTCAATGCGATCTGATACATCGGCGAAAACCAGGGCTCGAAATGTTGTGCCCAATAGGGAGGTGCGATGCTCCAGAGTTTTCCCTGAATTGATTTTGTGCTCATTGTTTTAAGATTTATAATTTAAGAGACAAAAATTAAAACGAGGGTTCCGGGAATCATTGCCTGCCAGTTCAGAAATTTTACTTGTTCGCTCATACGGCAATGCGATGTCTGATAGAAGTAGGAGAATTGCCAAAACGCTGGCGGAAGGAACGACTGAAGTGTGATGTACTTTCAAAGCCGCTTTCAAAAGCTGCTTCAGAGACGGTTTTACCCATGTTGGTTAGCAGATGATAAGCATTGTTCAATCTTTTTTCCATTAGCCATTTTCCCGGCGTCGTGCCGTACACCCGCATAAAATCTCTTTTAAAAGCCGACAAACTTCGGGCGGTTATTTTTGCGAATTCTTCCATTTTCAGATTGAAGCAGAAATTATCCTCCATTACCTTTTGTAATGAGACTGCCTGCGGTTCCTGGAGTATCGAACGGAAATAGGAAAGCAGTTCTCCGTTCTTTGGATTATCAGCTATGGTAAGAATGAGTTCTCTGAATTTTAATTCCAGTAAAGACTGATCAGGTTTAAAACGGTTGTCAAAATAAAGCATCATGGATTGAAAAAAAGCATGAACCGTGGCACTGTTTTCTATCGAAATAACCGGATCATAATTCTTCACCGATTTTACAATCGGATTGGATTTACTTTTTAAGACATCACAAATGAATTCGTCCTGGATAAAAAACAGAAAGAAGCAAAATTCGGAATCAAAAAACTGTTCTACAATAGAGGCTCCTTTTCTGACAAATACACAACTGCCCTCCCGCAATTCATAAGAACCATGTCCCGTATGCCAGATCTTTCTGCCCTCCATCACATAAACGATATAGTTATGGTGGCTCCAAAGGTCCTCATACTTTTTTTTGAGCCCGCAGTTGTAGCTGGTGAACAGGGAATCACCGACGGTCAGACGTTCACAACGACCGGGATTATTGGCTATATGGGAGTAAATGTTATACAAGAACCGGAAATAAAAAAGTTTATAGATGCTAGTTATGAAATTTTAGAAAGGAATGGTAATCCCGTTTTCCCATCGGCCGGAAGAAGAATTATAAAACAGTGAAAATCACTATAAAGACCAGGGCTTTGATTCATGACGGTTTCCAATTACAAAGCCGGCGGGAGATTCCGGCCGCCTTTGGTTAACTGAAAGAAATTGATTTGAACCGAAAAGAAATACTAATTTGAATGAAGGATATGCCATAGCGAGTCCATCACCCCTTAATTCTTAAACAATTTAATATGGAAGAAGGCAGCATTCACAATCCGATTAACGAAAGTCAAAATCCCGAATTAGCGGTTACCAGGAATGACTTTGAAACCTCACAGCACAAAGGGGGGAAAAAGCTGAAGGACTATCTGCAGGAGGGACTGATGATCTTTGTGGCCGTCGTCATGGGGTTTCTGGCAGAAAATGTTCGAGAAGCTATTAGCAACAGGGAAAAGGAAGGGCAGTACATGCGTAGCTATATAAAGAATCTGCAGCAGGATTCCATGATGCTCGAACACCACATTTCTGATAATAACCATAAGATTATTTATCTGGATTCCCTGATCAGCTTTTCCCGGAAAGATATTTCGACGGCACCCAACCGGGCGACCTTCTATTATTTCTGTATTCGTACAGTTGGATATTACTCTGAATTTTCAAATAATGACGCGACTTTTCTACAACTCACATATTCAGGTGGACTGAGGCTTATAAAAAAAGACCATGTGGCGGACAGTATCGCGGAATATGCCGCCAGATTAAAAAATATTTATGGAGCCGAAGGTGTGTATGCAAAAGCCACGGAAGCTGCCACCATGGCGGCACTTGAAGTATTGGACTTTACAGTCGTTTATGACAGCATATATTATAAGCTGGATCGCCCGACGGGTGTTTTTATACCCCTGATATCAGAGG
>DASSGT010000696.1:0-3077 GCA_035693345.1 Puia sp.
AGAGAGGGTTCAACACCGCAACATATTATCAACGAATTGCTGGTAGAATACGCATTACAGGGTAAAAAAGTGCTTCGTTTAAAAGGCGGAGATGTGTCAGTTTTTTCAAATCTGTTGGATGAACTGCAGGCTCTCAATAAATATAATATTTCATACGAAATCGTTCCGGGTATTACGGCAGCCTGCGGTGCTGCTGCATATGCCGGCATTCCCTTGACTGCCCGCAATTATGCACAGGCCGTGCGTTTCCTTACACTTCATAAAAATGAGATACTTCAGCCTTCTTACTGGAAGGAACTTGCGCAAACAGAAGACACCCTTGTATTCTATATGTCAGGTGCTACTACCGGCGATCTCGTAAAGCAATTGCTTGATCATTCCATTGATCCGGGAATGACCGTTGCCGTGATCGAGCAGGCAACAACACCCTGCCAAAAGATACTTAGCTGCCGCATCGACCAATATGAGCAGAAATTCGGAAACAGGAATTACGTTTCTCCTACCCTCATCATCATCGGTAAAGTGGCATCACTACACCAGGAATTCAAATGGCTGCCGGAAAACGAATCAGGCAGGGATATATATTTTAAACCAGTTACAAAAAATAAGGAAGAGGAGGTCAGAGCATGAGCCCGGAAAAAAAGAATCAGATCAGGGAATTTATAGATTCGCTCAATAAGCAGGAACAAGCCTGGACCAACGGGTACCTTGACGGTATCCTGAATGGTAATGCTACTGCAGAGTCTCTCCCACCAAAAGTAACCGGAGATAATAAAAAAATTACGATTGCTTACGGCACAGAATCAGGCAACTCAAAAAAAATTGCAAACATCTTTGCATCCCGTGCCAAACAACAGGGCATTCACGCAAAAATTGTAAGCCTGGATCAATACCGTTTATCAGACCTTCCTAAAGAAGAATATTTCCTGACAGTTATCAGCACGCAGGGCGAAGGGGAACCGCCTGCTTCTGCTAAAAAATTCTATGATCATATTCACCAGAATGGTTTTAAACTTCCCAAATTAAAATATGGTGTGCTTGCGCTGGGCGATACATCATACCCCATGTTCTGTAAAGCAGGTGAAGATGTGGATCTTCAGCTGGGCAGCCTTGGTGGTTCACGCATCGTTGATATACAGCGCTGCGATGTGGATTTTGACTCAGATGCGCAACACTGGATGAATGAAGTGATTCAAAAGATCAGCGGTAATCAAACTGCATCAGAGCCTGCAGCAAAAACAGCTAAAAAATCTACCGGTAAAAAAATATACCAGGGAGAAATACTGACGAATATTAATCTCAACGACCGGGAGTCATCAAAAAAAACGCATCATATTGAGATTGCCTGTGAAGATGTATATTATAAACCCGGGGATTCCCTGGGCATCGTGCCACATAATCCAAAAACCGTGGTGGATGCGATTATTTCACTTACAGGTATTGACCCCGAAAGAACTTTTGTGCACCGAAACGACACATATTCAGTGTACGAACTGCTTCAAAAAAAATTAAATATTATTCACCTGCCTGAACGTGTGGTGGCAAAATACGCCGCCCATGTACAGACAGATATTCCTGTTTTAAGAACGGATCTGCTCCATTTGCTGCAAACCCATCCCGTAAAAGATGCGGCGCATTTTGAAATTTTTTTACAGCAACTGGAACCCACCACTCCCCGTCTGTATTCCATCTCCTCTTCACTTGAAACGGTTGATGGAGAAATTCACCTGACCGTTGCAAGGGATACATTTACCATTGAGGAAGAATTGAAATACGGTTTATGTTCTGATCTTTTATGCAGCCTGAAACCGGGCGATATCATCGACTTTTATATTCACCACAATGATCAGTTCCGATTACCGGATGATGATAAAGATGTTATTATGATCGGCCCGGGCACCGGAATCGCACCATTCCGTGCATTTCTGAGTGAAAGAGAATCTGCGGGGGCCAGCGGACGCAACTGGTTGTTTTACGGTGATCAGCATTTTGTGAGTGATTTCCTATATCAGACTGAATTGCAGCAATGGCTGGAAAGCGGCGTGCTAAACAGATTGGATGTGGCATTTTCCCGCGATCAGCCGGAAAAAATTTACGTACAGGATAAAATCCGGCACAGGGCGGATGAGTTTTTTCAATGGCTGGAAAATGGGGCAACGCTCTATGTATGCGGTGCCCGCAGAATGAGCGAAGATGTTGAAAAAACCATTCTGGAGCTCATCGCAACTTCCGGCAAAACAGAAGATGCGGAAACTTATCTGAACGAATTAAAATCTACAGGAAGATATTTGAAGGACGTCTATTGAAATGCCGATTATGAGTGCAGAAAATTTATCAGGAATCGAGAAAATCAAACAAGCCAGTGACTCGCTGCGTGGTACCATTAAAGAAGGTCTGGCAGATGAAGTGACCGGAGCCATCAGCGAAGAAGATAAAGCCCTGGTAAAATTTCATGGAATGTATCTGCAGGATGATCGTGATCGCAGAGATGAACGCGCTGAGAAAAAACTGGAGCGTTTATATTCTTTTATGATCAGGCTTCGTCTGCCGGGCGGACTCCTCAGCGCTGAACAATGGCTGGCCACTCAGGATATCGCCGGAGAGCATACAACCGGGGTAATCAAAATCACTACGAGACAAACGGTCCAGCTGCATGGTCTGTATAAATCACATGTAAAACCCACCATCCAGGCATTCAATGAAGCAAAACTTCATTCCATTGCTACATGTGGTGACATCAACAGAAATGTAATTTGCGCCGCACATCCCCGGCAATCTCCCGTTCATAAGCAGGTCCACGATTTTGCATTTAAAATCAATGATCTGCTGCTTCCCAAAACAAAAGCATATTACGAGATCTGGCTTGATGAAGAAAAAATCGCAGACAAAAAAGACGAAGAAGATCCTTTATACCAGGACCGATACCTGCCGAGAAAATTTAAAATAGCTCTGGCCATCCCTCCTAACAACGACGTGGATGTCTTTGGAAATGACCTGGGTCTCATAGCCATAGTAGAAAATAATGAGCTCAAAGGATATAATATCGCTATCGGCGGAGGCATGTCATCCACACATGG
>DASSGT010000697.1:0-2483 GCA_035693345.1 Puia sp.
ATAAGCTATCGCCCGTCTGTATCAACTTATAGGACCCCGTTAAAATCAGCGTCCAGTCGAAGTTTGCGGGGAAATCACACTGGTTAATAAAGTGAATGGAATCGGGATTGCTTGTTGTATTGAACGATCCGCTGCAGATGGAAGGATAGTTCAGACTATCACTGCTCCCGTTGAATGCATTTTCTGAAAATGTGATTTTCACATTCGACACCGGACCATCCTTTCCCTGCCAGCGGACAAAAGTTCCTGTATATGTTCCCTGAATCCTATGTCCCATCCCCATGCTGCAGCCCTTTCGGCAGGATTGCAGCAAACCGCTGATCACCAATAGCAGAAGAAACCATTTCATGAACCCTGTTTACTCATAGACAATACACGGTATGAAATGGTTGCCTCGCCTATTGCGATTTCAGGCTGAACAATTCAGTAAAATGAATGGTGTCGGTCGGTGAATCGCGTCTGAAATACAGACTATCACCGGCAGAAGTCATTTGATATTTTCCCGCGAGCAGTAATTCCGGATCCGGTGTTGAACAGAAGTTTTTAAAGTTGATGGAGTCGCCGGAGATCTGATAACTGCCATTACAGACCGAACGAATGGTATCTGTGCTTTCGCCACTGAAATTACTTCCAACAAAAACAATTTTTACATACGCAAAATCTGTTACAGCACCGGTTTGTGAATATGTTCCGCTATATACTCCATTGAGATCGCCACTGGGTGTGCCCGGGTCCTTTGAGCATGAAAACAAAAATACCAAAATTAACAGCCGAACGCTTAACGCGTAACGCTTAAGGCTTCTCTTCAAGTTTTTTAATTTCTGTTTTTTCTTTTTTCAGATCAGTTCGCAGAAGTCCAAAGATACTCATGTAAAAATTCGCGACCCAGACCAGCGAGAACCCGGCAATCAGGAGACCGCGCCAACCCGTCATCAACAGATGAAAATGCGTGAGAAGAATGAAGGCCAGCGCCACATAATGACTGAAACAGTATTCACAGGTAAACAGATAAAAGAATTTACGTTCAAGAAAAGATTTACCTGTTTCACAACGACCCTGGCACCATTCCCTCGGTTCGCGGAATACTTCCTCATGGGTGACTGTCCAGGCAATACAGGCGACGGGTAGCGACAACAAGAGCAGCCACCATAACTGATCACTATAATTATTATTTATCAATTATTAATTATTAACTGTTGGATCAAACATATTGCAATTATTTGGCCCGCAGATCTTTTCTTCATACTTCCAGTATTCCAGTCCTCCAGTCTTCCAGACTTCCAGACTTTCCGCAGGAAGCCGTACCTTTGCGACTTCAAAATATTGATGAATGATTCGCGCGAATAATGTCACCCTCCTGTTTGGGAAACGTGTCCTGTTTGATGAGGTAAATATCTCCTTCACGAAAGGAAATTGCTATGGTGTGATCGGAGCCAACGGAGCTGGAAAATCCACTTTTCTGAAGATACTTTCGGGTGAAATTGAACCCACCAAGGGAAATATTGAGATTTCTCCCGGTCTGCGCCTGGCAGTTCTAAAACAAAACCATTTTGAGTTCGATAATACAACCGTCCTGAATACCGTGCTCATGGGCTACCGCAAGATGTGGGATGTGATGCAGACAAAGGACGCATTATATGCCAAGGAGGATTTCAGCGAAGATGACGGAATCCTGGCAGGTGAACTGGAGGCTGAATTTGGGGAAATGGGTGGTTATACTGCAGAAAGCGATGCAGCTTCCCTGCTCAGCGACCTCGGTGTAAAGGAATCCATGCATTCCCAACTCGTAAAGGAGCTTTCCGGCGCCATGAAAGTGCGCGTACTCCTCGCGCAGGCCATTTTTGGTAACCCCGATATCCTTCTACTGGATGAACCGACCAATGACCTGGACGTAGAAACTATTAACTGGCTCGAGAATTTTCTTGCCGACTATGAAAATATTGTGATCGTCGTTTCGCACGACCGTCACTTTCTGGATGCCGTCTGCACCCATGTTGCCGATGTCGACCGTGCAAAGATCAAGGCCTACACCGGCAACTATACTTTCTGGTACGAATCATCCCAGCTGATGGCCCGCCAGATGTCTGATAAGAACAAAAAGACCGAAGACAAACGCGCAGCTCTCCTTGAGTTTATCGCCCGCTTCTCTGCCAATGCCTCCAAGTCCAAACAGGCAACTTCCCGCAAAAAGGCACTGGAAAAATTAACCATCGAAGAGATCGAACCTTCCAACCGTCGTTATCCGGGTATCATCTTCAAGCAACAGCGGGAAGTTGGTAACCAGATTCTAAATGTGGTGAAACTGTCCAAGACAGCCGATGAAGGTACGCCGCTTTTTAATGATATTACTTTTAGTCTGAATAAGGGTGATAAGGTCGCCCTGGTGAGCAAGAACCCATTAGCACTCACAGACTTCTACGAGATTATTACAGGTAAATTAAAGGCTGACAAGGGAACTTATGAATGGGGAACCACGGTAACCC
>DASSGT010000698.1:0-2671 GCA_035693345.1 Puia sp.
CCAGTAATTCGATATATCGCTGTTCATTCTGTTCCCATCTGAATTTTCTGGAAAAAATAGCAATGAAAACGACAATCAGAATCAGCGCCAGTAATAAAACACCCGGGTTAAAGTCCGGCGTGTCACGCACCATGGTCGCCCTTTTATACCATCCTGAAAAAAAATTAAGCGTGATCGGTACTACAAAAAGAAGCGCCAGGGGAATTCCAAGCAGAAATTGACGGAAAGTTCGTTTCTGTTTTTCCCGGTTTGCAGCCCAATAGACTATAAATGCTTCTTCCTGGTCAGTGAGCATGGCATAATCGGTTTAAAATGACCATGAACGCAAATATTGAACAAAATTGGAGGTTTTGGCAGGTATATGATTAGTTTTCAATATTTTATTTTAATTTTTGCATAATTATTTAGTCGGATTCACGTTCGTTAATTACTTTTAAAAAGTAAATCCAGGACTTTTGAAGATACCCCAGTTGCTCGTACAATATTTATATACTAACCGGAAGATGTCTCTTCCCGGTCTGGGTATATTTACCCTTGATAAATCTGTCGTTCTTCCCGACGAGAATGATCGTAATCTGCATTCCACACCCAATGCGGTGCAATTTCAAAACGCAAATATAGTAGCAGCTGATAAAGAACTCATCAGCTTTATTTGTGAGCAGACCGGGAAAATCAAACCTTTGGCCATCTCTGATCTCGACTCTTATCTGAATCTGGGTATGGAAATGCTGAACATCGGTAAACCATTTTACCTTGAGGGAATTGGAACGATTACGAAGAATAAGGCAGGTAAATTTGATTTTAGTCCGGGAGAATATTCATTGATCAAGGAAACAAGTTCGCCAGCTGATCATGATAAGAAGAAAGTATATGCAAAAGATAAAAAGCAACAGACTGAAAGTTTACCGGTTCAAAACAGAACGGGACTGAAAGTGCTGGCGTTTATTTCGGCTCTGGTGATTGTTGGATTGGGCGGATGGATGATGTACAAAAAAAATAGCCAGACAGCATCTGAAACGAATCCGGATACCAGCTCTGTCGTTCAACAACAAGTGCCGGTTGTGGCAGATACGGTCAAACGGGATTCAGTGCGCAGGGACTCTGTTGCCGTTTTACCTGCAGATTCTCCTCATCCGGTCGCTGTCGTTCATCCGGGAACCCCTTATAAATTTATCATATTGGCAACGGATGATAAGCCACGGGCAATGAGGCGTTATAACCAGCTTATCGGTTTCAACCTGAAAGCACATTACTATCATGTGGATTCTACTTACAAAGTATTTTTTCAATTTCCCGCACTGGCCAGAGATACTACCCATATCAAAGATTCCCTGCGTAAAGAATATGCTGCAGATGTTACTATAGAAAGAGAGTAGCAGCCTTCTTAAAATGGCTTTTCCTTCACTGGATTTTTCCTAACTTGAATTCTATTAAAAAAATTGAATATGCACGTTATGGATTTGTCATCATGGAGAAAAAGTTTTGTATTGTCCCTTTTACTGATTTTGGTTGTTTGTTCAATATCTGCCCAATCTGTTGCAGATAGCGCTGCCAGGGCAAAGAGAAATAGGGAAAACGGAGAAAAAGCCGCAATAACAGAAATTTACAGTCCGGTGCCACCGATTGTCACACCCGGAAAAACAGATGCTGAACCACCATCAGATGCGATCGTTTTGTTTGACGGTAAGAATCTGGATTTATGGCGTGCCGAAGGCCCCGATTCAACCAAATCAGCCGGATGGAAAGTACATGACAACATCGTGACTGTTGATAAAAAAGCGAAAGGCATTATGACGCGCCAGCGCTTTCAGGATTATCAGATGCACCTTGAGTTCAGGATACCGGAAACCATTGCCGGTTCTGGTCAGGCTCGTGGAAACAGCGGAATATTTCTGGCCTGTATTTCAGACAGTGGTAATGATGTGGGATACGAACTGCAGATCCTGGATAATTATAATAACACCACTTATGTAAACGGACAGGTTGGAAGTATATACAAGCAGGGTGTTCCTCTTGTTAATCCATCACGCAAACCAGGCGAGTGGCAGAATTATGAAATCGTATGGAAAGCTCCCCGTTTTAAAGCAGATGGAACGCTCAACACTCCGGGAGAAGTGACCGTTTTTCTGAATGGTGTGCTGGTACAAAACGACTACCATTTAATCGGAGGCACAGAATATATCGGTTTCCCTCATTATATTAAACATGGCCCTGCACCGATCAAATTACAGGCGCACGGCGATCCGAGTGAGCCGATTAGTTTTAGGAATATATGGTTGCGACCCTTATAGTTATTAATTATTAGTTATTAGTTATTAACTCCATTTGAAAACATTTGTGACGACAATGAATTCACTGAGTCCATGATCAATAGTTAATAACTAATAACTAATAATTAATAACTATTTAGTGATATAAACCGCTCCATCTTTCAAAAGTTTCACCGGGACCATCTTTTTGTGCCTTAGAATGGTGTCGAGGGCGGGCATTTGCAGATTCTCTTCATTCTGAAACCAGACCAAGTACTCATGACGATGGTCATAATAGCCATTGTAATATGCCTCAACCTTTTTGGGAAAATCGGTAAATGGAAGTTGCAGTGCGGGCTGGTTGGTTACAAAATATACCGCGTCGCCGGCATTTGAGTAAACAAGAGATTGGGGATTAAAGA
>DASSGT010000699.1:0-3980 GCA_035693345.1 Puia sp.
TCACGTCTCGGCAAACAGCCATGGTTAAAACCATATACGGATTTTCGGTTCCAGGAAATGCCGGCGGAAGGGATAAAAAAATTATTGGTCGTTTGTCCTGCTTTTGTCAGCGACTGTCTGGAAACCCTGGAGGAAATTGAGATCCGGGGGAAGGAAAGTTTTTTGGGATCCGGAGGAACTGATTACTCTATGATCCCCTGTTTAAATACTCATCCGTTATGGGTTAAAACCCTGGCAAACTGGGTAACTGTCTAAAGAATATTATGTATCCATATATCAAGGCTCTTCATATTATTTTCATAGTCACCTGGTTTAGCGGCATGTTTTATATCGTCAGGCTATTTATATATAATACAGAAGCTTCGGAGAAAATGAATCCCGAACGCGAAATCCTGCTCGCACAGTTTAGAATCATGATCAGGCGTCTGTGGCTGGGTATTACCTGGCCTTCTGCCATTCTAACTTTAATATTCGGACCCTGGATCTGGATTATGATGGGTGTTACGCCTGACTGGCTGTTGGTTAAATTGTTTTTCGTAGTTCTTCTTTATTTATATCATTTTTCACTCCATATTCTTTACCGCGAACAATCAAAGGGAATTTTCAGGTTCAGCTCCCAAAAGCTAAGAATCTGGAATGAACTGGCCACCATACTATTATTCGCCATCGTATTTCTGGCAAGCGTCAAACAGTCGATGAGCTGGATCTTCGGATTGGCTGGTATTATTTCGCTTGCCGTGATTTTGATGCTGGGAATAAGAGTTTATAAGAAATTAAGGTCAAAATAAAGATGGTTGATCGCCTGCGTTGAGTGATAGGTATCAACCATTAAGCAAAAAAAACCTCCCCTAAGGGAGGTTTTCTAAATAAGGGGCAAAAAGGCGGTCTTTCAGAACTGGTTTTGATTGGTGCTTCAGGATTGGGAACTAATTCGATAACTAAGCATTGGTTTTTGCAATGGCGATAAAAGGAATTAAAAACGGGAAGGTGCGAATTTTTTAAAAAACGCTTTAAGAATAAAAGGAAGGGGAGTAGGAATACCCCCCTTTTTAACCCCTAAACCCTAAACCGTAGAAAAAAATTTTTCAGAACCGGAGACGTATCAATATAGATTTGTCTCAATGATTTTTATATAGGATCGAACTCTCTTTTTTTAAACATAAATTATGCCAAAGCGAGTATTTGTGGAAAATTGATTTTGCTTAACCGCTTGATTATGCTCATCTTCTGCGTAACTATACTTTAAGGTATCGTACACAAACGATTTATTTTCGGTGATTTATACGGGTGAAAAAACCGCTGAATTCGTTAGCTTTGCAGCCATTTTAAATTGTTAAAAATTTTAAGATTTTCAAAAAATTCTCTAACCTGTTCATTTTTAACAGATCAGTATGGCCGGGCGATATAAAGAATATGAAAAATTGGACCTGCCAGCGATTGGCCGGTCTGTCCTGACCGACTGGAAGGCCAACCATGCATTTCAAAAAAGCATTGATTTGCGGGAAGGAAAATCTTCCTTTATTTTTTATGAAGGTCCTCCGAGCGCTAACGGATTACCCGGAATTCATCATGTAATCAGCCGGACCCTAAAGGATCTGGTTTGCAGATATAAAACCATGAGGGGATTTCAGGTCGAAAGAAAGGGTGGGTGGGATACCCATGGCCTGCCAGTCGAGCTGGGCGTGGAAAAAGAATTGGGGATAACAAAAGAGGATATCGGCAAAAAAATATCGATAGAAGAGTATAATCAGAAATGCCGTGAAGCCGTACTCAGATATAAGGATAAATGGAATGAACTGACCGAGCAGATGGGATATTGGGTTGATTTGGAACATCCCTATATAACGTATGAAAATAAATATATTGAAACCCTCTGGTGGATCCTGAAGGAACTTTACCGAAAGAATCTTTTGTTCGAAAGTGTAAGTATCCAGCCCTATTCACCAGCTGCCGGTACAGGCCTGAGTTCTCATGAATTGAACCAGCCCGGGACGTATAAAGAAGTGAAGGATACAAGCTGTGTTGCGATGTTCAGGGCGTTACGAAACAAAGAATCGGAGTTTCTTTTTGAAAAGTTGACCAGTTTGGAAACAGGGGATATTTTTTTTCTGGCATGGACGACCACTCCCTGGACGCTTCCTTCCAACCTGGGATTAGCTGTCGGTCCGAAGATTGAATATGTTCTGGTTCAAAGCTTCAATCCCTATACCCATTTGCCCATTCATATAGTGCTGGCCAGATCGCTTCTCAGCAAGTATTTCAAACCGGAGGATGAAAACGTAGATTTTACCGCCTATCAACCGGCCTCCAAAATATTACCCTGGAAAATCATCTCGTCATTTTCAGGTTCCAGGCTGGAAAACTGTCAATATGAACAGCTGATCCCTACGGAAGCAGGAAGCCTTGAAAGAATCCGCCTGACTACAGCTGATGCCAAACCTTTCAGAATTATTACTGGCGATTTTGTAACGACAGAAGATGGTACCGGCATTGTACACATGGCCCCGGCTTTTGGTGCAGATGATTTTAAAGCAGGCAAAAAAAACAATCTGGGGATTCTCATATTGGTGGATAAGCAGGGAAAATTTATCGAAGGAGTGGATGAATTCAGCGGCAGATATGTGAAAAACTATAAGGATGACCCACACTATGTGGATGTGAATGTAGACATCTGTGTAAAGTTGAAAAAGGAGAATCGTGCATTCAAAATTGAAAAGTATGAACATCCTTATCCGCATTGCTGGAGAACAGATAAGCCCATATTATACTATCCACTCGACGCCTGGTTTATCAAAACAACTTCTGCCAAGGAAAGAATGGTAGAGCTCAATAAAACCATTCAATGGAAACCGGCGTCCACAGGCGAAGGAAGATTCGGCAACTGGCTTGAAAATATGGTGGACTGGAACCTGAGTCGCAGCCGGTTTTGGGGTACACCCCTGCCGATCTGGAGAACCGAGGACGGGGAAGAAGAAAAATGTATAGGCTCAATAGATGAACTTTTGGATGAGGTTGAAAAAGCCAAAAAAGTATTGGGCCAGAGAATAAACGAAGACGTCAATGCCGGCGTACTGGATTTGCACCGGCCATTCGTTGACAAAATCATTCTTGTAAGCAGTAAGGGCAAAATAATGAATCGTGTCCCGGACCTGGTGGATGTATGGTTTGATTCCGGAGCCATGCCCTATGCACAGTGGCACTATCCATTTGAAAATAAAGAGAAATTTAAGAATAGTTTTCCGGCGGACTTTATTGCGGAAGGGGTAGATCAGACGCGCGGTTGGTTTTATACTTTACATGCCCTGGGAGTCATATTGTTCGACAATATTGCCTTTAAAACGGTTGTTTCCAATGGGCTGGTACTGGATAAAAATGGAAACAAAATGAGCAAACGTGTGGGCAACGTAGTAGATCCATTTCAAACCATCAACCAGTTCGGAGCAGATGCTACCAGATGGTATCTGATCACAAATGCCTCCCCATGGGACAGCATGAAATTCGATACAGAAGGTATCCGGGAAGTCCAGCGAAAATTTTTTGGTACCTTATATAATACATATCAGTTTTTCGCGCTGTATGCAAACGTCGATGGATTTGCCTTTAGTGAAGAATATATCCCCCTGGCCGAACGTCCCGAGATCGACAGATGGATATCTTCAGTATTGAACAGTCTGGTAAAAAAAGTAATATATAACCTGGACGATTATGAACCAACTATTGCAGGCCGACTGATTGAGGATTTTGTAGACGAAGAACTGAGTAACTGGTATGTACGGCTCAGCCGTCGACGCTTCTGGAAGGGAGAATATGAGCAGGACAAGCGAAGCGCTTATCAAACCCTATATGAATGTCTGGAAACGCTCAGCAAACTCATTGCGCCCATTTCTCCTTTTTTTGCTGATTGGTTGTTCAGGAACCTAAATAGTGTAACCGGACGATCACCTATGGAGTCCGTGCATTATACAGATTTTCCTGAGATA
>DASSGT010000700.1:0-2962 GCA_035693345.1 Puia sp.
ACAAACGGTTTTTTCTCAAACTGCCAGCCAGGACAGCGCCTGGTTTCGCGAGAATTATTATAAAATAGAGAAACCTATTTCCATGCGGGACGGAATAAAATTATTTACTTCCATTTATGTACCGAAGGACAGTACAGAAAAACATCCGATTCTGATGGAAAGAACTCCTTATAATTGCGCACCATACGGTGCGGATGAATACCGCGATTTCTGGTCGGGATACAAACGTTATTTTCTGCATGAAGGATATATCATGGTTATTCAGGATGTACGCGGACGCTGGATGAGTGAAGGAAAATTTGTTGACGTCAGGCCTTTCATCAAAGACAAAAAACCAGGTGACATTGATGAATCCACTGATGCGTATGACGCTATTGACTGGCTTGTCAAAAACATACCCGGCAATAATGGGAAAGTAGGTGTTTTTGGAACGTCTTATCCCGGATTCTACGCCGGAATGGCGGCCGCTTCAGGGCACCCGGCATTAAAGGCTGTCAGCCCACAGGCCCCGGTAACAGACTGGTTTGAAGGAGATGATTTTCATCATAACGGTGCATTTTTCTATATGGATGCATTTGATTTTTATGTTGGTGGTGGTTTCGGCAGGCCACACCCGTTGCCGGTCAGTAAAGTATCTCCGATGCCCGACGTATATAACAGCAAGGATAATTACGAGTTTTATTTGCAACAGGGAGCTGATAAAAACTTATTAAAACTCGCTGGAGACAGTATTTCATTTTTTAAAGAACTCTATAAACATCCGAATAAAGATATCTGGTGGCAGGCGAGAAATGCGCGTGAGGCACAATACAATATAAAACCGGCTATACTTGTCGTTGGAGGAATATTTGACGCCGAGGATTGCTTTGGTGCATGGAATTTCTACAAAGCCATCCGAAAACAAAGTCCTCAAACAAATGCAAAACTGGTCATGGGTCCCTGGTATCATGAAGAATGGTCCAGCCCGGATGGAACACATCTCGGAAACATTTATTATGGGACCAACACTTCAGTAACTTATCAGAATGAGATCATCGTTCCTTTTTTTAATTATTACCTCAAAGGGAAAAACGATCCTTCTATTGCAGGTGCCACGATATTTTTTACCGGTGAAAATCAATGGAGGCGTTTTGACTCCTGGCCCTCCGGCCAGATCAGAGAAGAAAAAATTTATCTGCATGACAAAAATGTGCTTTCTTCTGAAGCACCCGTGACCGAATCAGGGTTTGATGAATATACCAGCGATCCTGCTCATCCTGTACCGTATACAGAAGCAGTTCATTTTAACCGTACCCGGGAATATATGACCGATGATCAGCGATTCGCAAGCCGCAGGCCGGACGTACTTACGTACTGCACTTCTGTTTTAAAAGAAGATTTAACGATTGGAGGGCCTGTAGTGGCAGATCTGAAAACCAGCATCAGTACTTCGGATGCCGACTTTGTGGTTAAAGTTATAGACGTCTTTCCGGACACCCTTTCATATCAGCGCATCGATATCTACGCTGTAAACGAACCTGAAAGAACTTATCCTATGGGAGGATATCAGATGCTGGTGCGTGGAGAAATATTCCGGGGCAAATTCAGGAATAGTTTCGAAACACCCCAGCCTTTTCAACCAGGGAAAATTGAAACCGTTCGATTCAGATTGCCGGATATAGCTCACACATTTAAAAAAGGACACCGCCTCATGATTCAGATTCAAAGCAGCTGGTTTCCGTTGTCTGACAGGAACCCCCAGAAGTTTACTGATATATATTCCTGTGATGAAAACGATTTTCAGAAATCGGTTATTCGCATTTTTCACGACCGGCAAAATGCTTCGACGATCATTTTACCCATTCTGTCCGGAAAACCGGAATAGTTAATCTACTTCGTATAATTTTTTCTTAATGATCCACCGGTTATTTAATTTAGCATGGTTAAACCTTTATTCAGATTCAACAGACGGTTATGGAATCTGCCAAACAACAACCCTTGCTCGAGTTATGGCTTCAGGATATTCAATCCTATATATATCGGGTGACCAGCGGTCCGATGAGTATGGCTCGATTTCAATTCAACAGAACCGAGTTCAGTTACAAAAGAAAAAACAAAAAAAGTCAGGACGAGCTTTCCATTATCTTCTTAAGTCAGTTTCCAATAAAATACAGAATCGGATTTCAACTTGAAATCTGGCACCCCGAAATAAAGAAGGTAAAAGAATTCTTTATGCGGGATATCGCTATGAAGGAATCAAATTTATGCAGTATCATTTTGTACATGAAAGATTTTCCTTCCAATGACCCCGAATGCGAAATTGTAAAAGACTACACCGTTTGTAATCAGCAGGATTTATTCATGGTTGCAGACTGGCTGGCCCAGACGTTGCAATACGAATTAGTACCCATGTGTGAACAGATGAATTCCATTGAAGCGATGGAGAAATTTTTTGAAACCAACTCCGACTGGTCGCTGAATACAAATAATGGCGGAAATATCTGCACAGACCTGATCGTTGCCAAATTAAGCCGGAAAAGAGATATTCATAAGAGATACGAACAATTGATAAAGGGCATTCAGCAAAAAATCGAAAACCGGCAGATGAACCCTGACAGCAGGGAATTACTTACTCTCTGTTACGAAGCGATCAGATAATATGGTTTTACCTGATTGAATTTTATACTTCCACACTTCCATACCTCCATACTTCCATACTTGTGCGAAATCCCTATTTTCGCAGATAATTTGAAATAAACTGCTTGTTTTATGAAAATGGTAGACTCGTTTGAAAAGATTCCCCTGGATATTTTTCCGAATGCAACCGCCGGTTCAGCATTCGTAGCAAAAAAAGTCGCAGATCTCATTCGTGAAAAGGAGAAAAATAAAGAGCGTTGTGTGCTCGGCCTGTCTACAGGTAAATCACCTTTAAAATTATATGCTGAACTGATCAGGATGCACAAACAGGAAGGACTCAGTTTCA
>DASSGT010000701.1:0-3013 GCA_035693345.1 Puia sp.
GGAAGATATGTTGTCGACCGCCTGGAGATGGGAACAGAAAATTAAAATGGACGAATCTTTTTATAATAGCAAATTTTCAGAACTGAATTGATTCTGATCGCTTCAACCAACAAAAATATGATCACTGTAACAGGACAGAAAGATACCCGAAGCGGATTTGGGGATGGAATCGTGGAGGTGGCCCGAAGAAATCCGAATATCGTAGCCCTCACTGCAGACCTGGCTGGTTCGCTCAAATTGAATCAGTTTATAAAAGAATTTCCGGAACGCTTTTTCCAATGCGGAATTGCAGAAGCCAACATGATCGGGGTGGCATCCGGAATGACCATTGGCGGGAAAATTCCTTTCACTACTACTTTTGCAAATTTTTCAACAGGCCGGGTTTACGACCAGATACGGCAATCTGTTGCTTACTCGGGGAAAAATGTAAAAATCTGTGCATCTCATGCGGGTCTTACACTCGGTGAAGACGGTGCCACCCACCAGATCCTGGAAGATATTGGCATGATGAAAATGCTCCCCGGGATGACGGTCATAGTACCCTGTGATTATGCGCAGACAAAGGCTGCAACGATTGCAATCGCAGAACTTCAGGGACCCGTATATCTGCGTTTCGGAAGACCGGTCTGGCCGATTTTCACATCAGAAATGGAATTCAAAATCGGAAAGGCCCAGGTATTTACCGAGGGAAAAGACGTTTCCATTTTCGCCTGTGGACACCTCGTATGGATTGCATTGGAAGCAGAGAAGATTTTGAAAGAAAAAGGAATTTCGGCAGAAATAATAAATATTCATACCATTAAACCCCTGGATTCGGAAGCCATCCTGAGATCCATTGGTAAAACAGGTTGTGCCGTTACCGCAGAAGAACATAATATCATCGGAGGAATGGGTGACAGTATCGCACAAACTGCTTCCAGAGGCAATCCGGTCCCCATTGAATATATAGGAACAAACGATACATTCGGGGAAAGCGGTACGCCGATTCAATTACTGACGAAATATGGGTTGGATGCCGCACATATTGTGGCAGCTTCTGAGAAAGTAATTGCCCGGAAAAATAAATAACTCATAAACCAGTTTAGATTTAAAATCCAGATCCCGAATGGCAGAACAGAGAACGGATACGGAATTGCTGGCTTTATTTCGAGAACCGTCTACCAAGGAAAAAGCTTTTACTGAGATTGTAAAAAAATACCAGGAAAGGCTTTATTGGCATATCCGCCGAATGCTGGTGGACCATGAGGATTCGAATGACGTAATGCAAAATGTATTTATCCGGGTGTGGAATGCCCTGTCGGGTTTTCGTGAAGATGCCCAGCTTTATACCTGGCTATACCGGATCGCGACCAATGAATGCCTGACGTTCATCGAACAGCAGAAAAAGAAAGCAACAACTTCCCTAAGTGATGTTGAATCCGGCCTTAGTAACAAGATCCGCGCAGATAAGGATTTTGATGCCAATAAGCTGGAGTGGAAGTTGCAATTAGCAATCCAACAACTGCCTGAAAAACAAAGAGTTGTATTTAGTTTGCGATACTATGATGATATGCCCTATGAAGAAATGAGCCGTGTATTGGATACATCGGCAGGAGCCTTGAAGGCATCCTATCATCATGCTGCCAAAAAAATTGAAGAATTTATCTTAAACCATTAAACTTTGATCACCGGAGAGGGTCTTATTGACGCGAATGAAAAGTTCAAATGAAATATTAACAGAATTACTGGAAATCACGCCCTTTTTAGGAAGGGCCGGCATTTTAAAGACTCCCTATGGAATTCCCACAGGGTATTTTGAAGATTTTGCAGATATACTGATCTACCGGATACGTTTCGAAGCCGATGATTTTGGCGAAACAAAAAGCATATCGGCCCCGGAGGAAATCGCAGAGATTTCCCCGCTGCTAGCCGTACTAAAGGACAAGAATCCATATCAGGTTCCCACCGGATATTTCGAAAGCATAGATTCCAAAGTGCAGATGACTGAAAGTGTTGTGCCAAAATTAGTCGCAATACCCCGGGCTAATAACACGAGAAAGATTTCCATCCCCATGAGGATTGTTCGTTATGCAGCGGCTGCCTGCATCGTAGGTATGATTGGCATTACTACTTTTAATTTAACTCATCACCAGATAATGGATCCAATCAAGGGACTGACTACCATCAGCGAGCAGGACATGGCTAATTTTCTGGATGTCGATGACGTTCATTGGACACCGGATAATCCTTCTGCAATGGTAGCATCTACAGTTAATTTGAGTGACAATGATATTCATGATCTCTTAGGGAGTGTACCGGATGTGGAGCTTGAACAATATTCACTTTTATTGCCGGAACAAAAACCATCCGTAAATTGATCCCTAATGAAGAGATTTCTACTTTTAGTGAGTTTTGCTTTTTCTTTTTTAATCGGTGTGGCACAGAACGGTAACCGGCTTGAAGCACTCAAAATTGCATATATCACAAAGAGACTTGACCTGAGTCCTGAAGAAGCCCAGAAATTCTGGCCGATCTACAATCAATATGCAGAAGAGCTGAAGAGAGCGAGGCAGGATGCTATTCGTAATAGTAAAAGTGAGATTGAACTGGATGAGTCTCTGCTCAATATTAGAAAGAAATACAGTGTATTATTTGGTCAGGCGCTATCCCCACAGAAAATAGATATCTTCTTTAAATCCGAAAAAGAATTTGGTGCTTATGTTCAGAAGGAAATTGAACGAAGACAACTGAAAAATCAGCGAAGATTGCAGGAAGCACCTTAGAGCCTAAGGCATAAAGCGTAAGGTGCAATGCTTTTCAGCAACAGAATTTATCTCTGAGCTAACTGTTCTATTTTTCAATGTTATGACCTGTCGGGCTCTCAGGCTTTGCGCATTAACCCATCAGCTTAACTAATGGTTAATTCCTTTTTTCAGTTTTTAACGTTTGATGAAGCTGATTATATTGCGGCCTGACTAAACAAGCCGGCATTCTGCATGAAAAAATTATTATGCGCAACCCTACTTCTTTTATC
>DASSGT010000702.1:0-2074 GCA_035693345.1 Puia sp.
GGTATGTTCGGGCTCGCCTCTTTTATTGCTGAACAAAGAACCAAAGAGATTGGAGTTCGCAAAGTATTGGGTGCAACCCTGTTTTCGCTCTGGAAAATGTTATCCACGCAATTCGTCAGGCTGGTATTGATATCACTTTGCATTTCCATTCCCCTGTCATATTATGGAATGAACCGATGGCTGCAGGATTATACTTATCGTGAAAGCATTGCCTGGTGGATTTTTGCGGCCGCAGGTTTTAGCATTTTAATGATCACACTGCTTACGGTGAGTTATCAGGCGATCAAAGCGGCACTTATGAATCCGGTGAAGAGTTTGAGAGCCGAATAAGCGTAAGGCGTAAAGCTTAAAGCGTAAAGCAATACAAATTTGAAATTTTAATTAGATCTTAAAAACTTTCTCACACAAAATGCCTTACGCTTTACGCATTAAGCTTTACGCTTAGTTTAAGACGCTATTATCCCGCGCGATCTCTAGTCCGTCAAGTTTTTTGATGTCATCCCAGCCGCCGGAGATATTATGCAGGTTGTGTATGCCCTGTCTTTTGAAAAGTGACGTAGCTATGATACTTCGATAACCGCTTGCACAATGGATATATATATTATCGGAATCATCGAAGTCGGCCATCGTTCCGGGATCGGTTAAAGTTTCCAGCGGAATATTGATTGCGCCGGCAACGTGACCGTCCGCAAATTCTGTTTCCCGCCGTACGTCCACTACTTTTATTTTCGGATCAAAGGGAAGATCCATTGCAACTTCATCCGCATCAATATTGATGATCAGGTCAATGGGTTCACCCGCATTCTTCCAGGTTTCAAATCCCCCATTGAGGAAACCGCGCATCTGTGAAAACCCGACGCGGGCCAGTCTGACGACACTTTCTTTTTCTTTACCCGGCGCTGTGATCAGCACAAAGGGTTTGTCGAATGGCAACAGGCTTCCCGCCCATTCTGCAAATCGCCCATCCAGTCCGATGCTGACAGATCCCGGAACGAATCCATCTGAGAATTCCGAGGATATACGGGTATCCAGGCAAATCGTATTGTCATCTTTGATCAGTTCCTTAAAAGCGTCGAGGCTCAGTGGTTTTAATCCGTTTTCCATCACTTCATCCAGGCTCTCATATCCTTCTTTATTGATCCTTGCATTCACGGCAAAATATTGGGGGGGTGCATTCAAACCGTCAGTTACTACTTTAACAAATTCTTCCTTTGACCCTGCCAGCAGGGCATAGTTATTTTTTCTTTCCTCTCCGAGCGTGCTATAGGTATCAGGACCGATATTTTTCCCGCAGCTGCTTCCGGCACCATGTGCGGGATAGATGATGATATCATCCGGCAAAGGAGCTATCTTTTTCTGTAATGAATCATAGAGCATCGATGCCAGTTCTTCCTGTGAAAGATTGCCGCTGCTCAGGTCCGGCCGGCCGACGTCACCCACAAAAAGTGTATCGCCTGTAAAAATCGCATATGGATTGCCGTTAGCATCGCGGAGCAGGTAACAGGAAGATTCGATGGTGTGGCCTGGGGTATGCAGCACTTCGATGGTCAGGTTGCCCAGTTTGAAAATCTCTCCATCCTTAGCCCGGTAGATTGGGAAAGACGTTTCGGTTTCGGGGCCGTATACGATCGGTGCGCCGGAAGCCTGTGCGAGATCCAGGTGACCGCTCACAAAATCGGCGTGGAAATGGGTCTCGAAAATGTACTTGATAGTCGCTTTTCTTTCCTTTGCCAGGACCAGGTATTCCTCAATATCGCGCAGGGGGTCAATAATCGCCGCCTCTCCTTCATTCTCAATATAATAGGCCGCTTCGCTCAGGCAGCCGGTATATAACTGTTGAATATACATGCTGCAAAATTACCGTTTTAAGCGTAAAGCGTAAAGCGCAAAGCTTAAAGCCGTCATAAGCTTAAAGCTTAAAGCGCAAGGTTTAAAGCAAAGTTGAAAAACATTAAATGGAGTTTGAAATCTTGTTCTACCTCAGCCATCAAACCTCCCTCCCTCCTGCCTCCTTCTTCCTGCCTGCTTAAACAAGCAACAAATGAACGGTTTTCATAATATCACCAATCCGGTC
>DASSGT010000703.1:0-4126 GCA_035693345.1 Puia sp.
ATTCCAATAATCCGCATCGAATTGTGGGTTCCCTGAAAATCGAAGTAAATATTTTTACCTACTGCGGAATGTGTATCATACCCCAGGGCTTTGACCGCTACTTCATTCAGAATAATACTACCGGAATCGGCAGTAAATTCCCGCGAAAATCCTCTTCCGGCTATCAGTTTAAAACCCAGTGTTTCAAAATAATCATTATCAATATTGCCTAATGCAACATCCACCACGTCGTTGACTGACTTGCCTTCGGCGTAAAAAAGCATGTCTTCGATATTGGCTATCCCGGGATAGGTGGAACCACTTGTAACAGTTTTTATTCCGGGATTCTTTAGCAGCTCCGTTTTCAGAACCTGATAATTTTTAACAACATCCTGACTTTGCAGAGGTAAAATGATCTGCTGGTCTTTATTAAAGCCGAGTTGCTGGCTGTCCATATAATGCAATTGCTGTTCAATCACAACGACACTTAAAATAAGGCAAATGGAAATAACAAACTGAAATACCACAAGCCCCTTTCGTATCATAGACCCTGAGAAATTATTTAATAATTTTCCCTTGAGCACTGAGATCGGTTTAAATGATGACAGATAAAAAGCCGGATAGACACCTGAAAAAATACCCGTGCCCAGGGTAAGTGCTGCGATGCAAAGCCACAGCACGGGCTGGTTAAACAGTGGTTCATTTTTCTGTGTATAGCTATTGAATAATGGCTGAAGCAGCGATGCGATGATTATGGCCAGTAACAGTGCAAGGCAACTCATAATAACAGCTTCTCCCAGGAATTGCCAGATCAACATCCTCTTTTCAGCGCCCAGCACTTTCCTGATCCCCACCTCTTTCGCCCTTTTCATTGAACGTGCGGTTGAAAGATTCATAAAGTTGATAGAGGCAATGATCAGCACGAAGAAAGCGATACTGCCCAGCACATAGAGGTGGGTAATATTACCATTGGTTGCAATTTCATTATCCAGATCAGAGTACAAATAAATATCCTGTATGGGCTGAATAAACAGTTGCCTGATGATCCCCATTGCTTTCAAGTCAGAACCGGCCCTGTGATCAATAAACGGCTGCAACTTTTTTTCAAAAACAACCGGATCAGATCCATTTTTCAGTTTTACGTAAGTATAAAATATATTGTTAGTGGCCCAATTAGTCTGATTGACGACCCATGTTCCCACATCGTTATTACGCATGGAAAGAAAGAAATGAACAGGTATATGGGATTTGACATGTGAACCATTAAAAACGCCTGTGACCGTATAATTAAAGTTGCCATATGGTAATCCGACTACGACAATTTTATTTATAGGATTTTCATCTCCGAATAATTTCCGAGCAATGTCTTTTGAAATAACCAGGCTGTTAGGCTCTTTAAGAGCCGATGAGGCATTTCCATTTACGAAATCATACGTGAATACCTGAAAAAAATTGGAATCAACATAATAACCATTCGTTTCATAAAACGAATTTAATTTCCCTGCATGGT
The DNA here is from genome assembly GCA_035693345.1 of Puia sp. Classification (GTDB taxonomy): domain Bacteria; phylum Bacteroidota; class Bacteroidia; order Chitinophagales; family Chitinophagaceae; genus Puia. The sequence goes on from DASSGT010000703.1 coordinate 1,490, forward strand.
CATATTTCAACAACATTTTGTCCAGCGTTGGAAATTTGAGAAGTCTTGTAGACTGTTCTACCTCGGGTATATCTGTTTTTAATCCCCAGGCAATGGGAGCGGATGTGGATGCCCAGGATTTATCCTTTAGATTTATTTTTTTTACTGCTTTGTAAGCAATCCGGTAAATGCGGTCAGCGTCAACATTTTGTTTGTCATATCCAAGTTCATTCAGAATGTAGGAAATCATGAGAATACAGGTGGCCAGGCCTACGGCCAATCCAAAAATATTTATGAAAGAAAAAACCTTATTTCTCGTAAGGTTCCGGTAGGCGATCTTAAAATAATTCCTGAACATGGTACTGGTTTAAGCGGCATTGAGTATGGGGTCACCTCCCGTCATCATCACGGGTATATTATCAATAACCGGGGGCGAATGGAATGCCAAACCGTTAAGCGGTTATTATTCAATTAATTAAATAATACTAGCTGATTGAGTTGTACGATTTTGATACGATTGATGTACGCTTCCGATTTCGAAACAGAAATTTAAAGTTCTTCGAGTGAAACCTTTTCCCTGCTGATCTTCAATTGGTAGTCAGCACCGCATTTCAATGCAAAATTTTCTTTGACATGGCCCACCGGAAATCCATAACAGACAGGATACCCGAATTCTTCCAGGAAGTCGTGGATGATTTCATATGCATTTTGACCAAAAGGCCTTTCAGTATCTTTCATATCAGTAAAATTTCCAATGATGACTGCGGCAGGTTTTTGGAACTTCCCGGCTTCTTTTAACTGATACAACATCCTGTCCATATTATACAGATACTCCCCGATATCTTCAATAAATAATATCAGCCCTTTGGTTTTAAAGTCTGAAGAGCCTCCGACAATATGTGCAAGCAGGGTAAGATTTCCTCCCATTAATTTACCCTCCGCATCACCCCGCCGGTTAAACGGATGAGGATCACAAGTAATATTCTGTTTTTCTCCTGTCAGAAGATCCCTCACCGAGTTTATATATATGTCGTCTGTTCCGGCGTCCGCAAAAGCACCGGCCATTGGTGAATGCGCTGTAGCAATTTCATAGTTTGCATATATATGAGCATGTAACAGAGTTATATCGCTATAGCCAAGGATCCACTTAGGCGACTTTTTGAATTTCTTAAAACTAATCTGATCGATGATACGACTTAATCCATAACCGCCGCGGCCAAATAGAATCGCAGAAATTTCTTCATCATCCAACATTGCCTGCAGATCGTCGAGACGTTCGGCGTCAGTCCCTGAAAAATAATTCATAGAATCACTTCCGACCGTTCTCCCAATTTTTACGCGAAATCCCCATGATTTTAACGCGTGTACGCAACTGAGGATACGTTCTGCGGCCATATAGCCGGATGGACATACAATACCGATCGTATCACCGGCTTTTAAATAACGAGGAAAAATATTAGCCATTTAAAGTTTTTTATAAGCTGAAGGCCTAAAGCTTAAAACTGATTATTGTTATTCACAAACAGATTGTGGAATTCGCAATCTTTTATCTTCTCGTACTTTCTTACTTTGGACTTTCATAAAAGTTTTGGGCTTTCGGCTTTAGGCTTAAGACGTTTCTTTAAAAATAACCTGCCCGTTGCTGATATTTAATTCATGTTTGACGCCACATTTCAATGCATAGTTCGTTTTCACATGACCCACGGGAAAATTAAAACAAACCGGATATTTGTAAGCACTTACCTGATCCATTACGATATTATAGATACTTCTGCCAAATTCGTCACCCGGATCATCTGGTTTCACGCGAAATGCACCAATCAGTAAACCGTTTAGCCTGTCCAGCTTGCCTGTACGCTTCAGATTATAGAACATTCTGTCAATGCTATAAAGGTATTCTCCTACGTCTTCCAGAAACAGGATCATTCCATCAGTTCGTAAATCAGACGTTGAACCGGCCAGTGTTTCGATCGTTTTCAGATTTCCTCCTGCCAGAATACCCTTTCCTGATCCCGGACGATTTGCCGGATCGTATACAACAGGATATTCAATGGCTTTGCCAATCAGCGCAAGCTGAATAGATAAAATACTTTCCCACTGTTCCTTTTCAGCCTGTTCGGGATGTTCCGGAAAACTATTACACATTTTTGAGTGAATAGATGCAATATGAAAATGATGGTTAAGTTCCGCATGAAAAACGGTAATATCGCTAAATCCGATGATCCATTTAGGAGTTTCAGTAAATTTTCTGAAGTCGAGCTGATCGATAATCCGTACACAACCATATCCGCCCCTTGCACACATAATGGCATGGATTGAGGGGTCGTCGAGCATTTGTTGCATATCTGCCAGCCTTTCCGCATCGGTTCCGCCAAAAATAAAATCCCTTTCTCCCACGGTCTTGCCTAAACGAATATTGAAGCCCCAGTTTCGTATGGTTTCCACAGCCGGCTGTAATTCTGCCAGTGTCATAAAACCAGCCGGACAGGTAATGCCAACTGTATTTCCGGGCTTCAGATACGGAGGAACACGCCAGGGAAAATCGTCAGGATATCCGGTTTTTGACCCCGGTGTGTTTTGCCATGGTGCCGACGCCATTAAAGGCCCAGCCAGCAGGGATTTTAAAAAACGTATTCGCTTCATCAATTAAAGTTAAAG
>DASSGT010000704.1:0-2008 GCA_035693345.1 Puia sp.
TCTTCAATAATCAGTTTGGGAGCAGACTCGATTGAAGCGACGGGAACGGGCTCTTTATATTCGGGTTCCGGAATGGGTTGCATTGTTTTTGTACCCTTTATTTCCAAAGGCGCAATAATCCGGTAAGCCACCGGTTTTACTGATTCTGTTCCCTTTTTTTTATCAGCCGGTCCTGCAGATAAGTGTAGTGCCTGGTTTAAATAAGACAATTTAATGAGCGCGAGTTCAATATGCAGTCTTTTATTTCTCGCCGCTTTATAATGAAGTTCGGATTCACTTAATAAGTTTAACGCACTGATCAGGTAGGAACCTTCGACGTGCTGGGCCGTTTGCATATATTTTTCCTTAAAATCTTCCACTACTTCCAGCAGCCGGGATGCTTTTTCGTCTTTGCAAATGAGCAGGTTCCTGATAAATTCTGCGAAACCGCTTAAGAGTAAATCACCCTCGAATCCCTTACGGTTGATTTCATCATAAATCAACAATGATTCGGCCAATTGCTGATTGCGAAGGGTTTCCAGCAACTTAAAATAGTATCCGGCGTCGAGTATATTTAAATTCTCCAGGGTATCGGCATAGGTCAATTTTCCGTCTGAAAAACTTACCATTTTATCCATCAGGCTCAGCGCGTCGCGCATGCAGCCTTCGCTTTTCTGAGCTATAATTTCAAGCGCAGATTTTTCGGAGGGAATATTTTCTTTATCACAAATCTCCAGCAAATGATCCATGATATCCTGATTGGTAATTCTTTTGAAATCGAAAACCTGGCAGCGACTCAGGATGGTGGGCAGGATTTTGTGTTTTTCTGTAGTGGCAAGTATAAAAATAGCATAGGGAGGTGGCTCTTCGAGGGTTTTCAAAAAGGCATTAAATGCCGAAGAGCTGAGCATGTGGACTTCGTCTATTATATAGACTTTATATTTTCCGGGTTGAGGAGCAAATCGAACCTGGTCAACCAGACTCCGGATATCATCTACGGAATTATTGCTGGCAGCATCCAGTTCATGGATATTCAGGGAACTGCCTTCATTGAAAGAAACACAGGAATGGCAAACATTACAGGCTTCTCCGTCGGCTGCGGGATTTTCGCAATTAATGGCTTTTGCAAGTATTCGGGCACAGGTTGTCTTTCCTACACCTCTTGGACCACAAAACAAAAAAGCATGCGCAAGTTGCTTATTTCGAATCGCATTTTTCAATGTTGTGGTGATATGCGATTGGCCTACAACGGTAGAGAAAAGCTGTGGCCTGTACTTTCTTGCTGAAACAATGAATTTGTTCATAAACCTTTACCTCCTGAATCTATCCTGTTTGCAATGATAATGAAGATTTAGAAAATGGGATGCCTTTTAAATTCGACCGTCCGGTCGAAAATATACCGATAAGTTTTTAGTTTTCTGCTGGGGTAGGTGTCGGCCATTGTCCGGATCATGTTGATCATTTTTGGGTTAAAATCTCCAACCCATTGCATCTCATATTCAGTGTAGGGAAGTATCAGCACCATTTTACCCGTTTCAGCTATCATAAAGGCGTCGATCCCCATTCCCTGGTATTCCGGGATCACACCAAATACAAGACCCGTGAATTTTTTATTCTTCCTGGTTTTCACCATCCATAAAAATTTCAATTTCTGCAGGATCCCGAATTTTCCGTTCAGGAATTTGAACCATTGATTCAGATCAGGAATATTCGCAAACATAGCTATGGGCCGGTCTTTATGATAAGTAAACCAGATCAGCCTTTCTTCCATAAACGGCTTCATCTGATTGAATAAATGCTTTACCTGTTCCAGCTTCAGTTGTTTCATTCCGCCATGACCGGCCCAGGCCTTATTATACACATCAGTGAAATATCCGGCATAAAGGTCAAGATTTTTTTTGCTGATATGTGCTGCGCGGAAAGAAGGATCAGCGGCTATCACCGCATGTCTGTCCATCAGTTTTTTGCTGAACGGTTTTTTAGGGTCCATTCCAAAACAGATCTGTTCAAAAAACACCTTAAATCCGTA
>DASSGT010000705.1:0-2888 GCA_035693345.1 Puia sp.
GCGTAACCATTCTAAGCCCTCCTGAATATAATGAGGTGTTCTCCAATTCGAAAAATCGACAACACCCGCCGGAACACTGTTCAGCAATATCTCTATTGCAAGGGATGGTTTACTCCCCACCGCTTTTTCAGAGAAAACAAAAACGTCACACTTACCTTCAACATATTCATCAAACCATTTTTGTGTCAAGGAAGGAAACTTCGATGCATCTCTCCCAAGAAATTCTTTATTTATTGAAAAGAAAGCATCCTCAAAACTACGTCCATGACAACCATCCTCTTCAGTCTGATAAGCTATAAACAAGTACCCATCCTCACGTACTTCCCACTTTCCATCAATTTTGGAAAGGGCCTTACCCTCAGTTTGGAGCGATAAAAAATACATTAAGTCTTCACGCTGCTTACCATGATAGAAAACCAACGCTCCATTTGAAGTATGATCGGCCAGAGGATCATTTGGCGTGCATTTTTTTGTTTCCTTTTTTGGAGAACCATTCTGATGGAAAACGGGGGTGATCCCATCTTCATCAAATAACGGCCTGGTGAAACCACTATCAATATCCGTCAAAATTAAAGCTTTGATTCCAATAAAGTGAATAAACCTTTCAAATATTTGGGAGTGGGCCCCAACTTCAACGAGTGAAATATTTTGAGATAAAAGCGGAGCATAAGCTTCATCATGATATTCCTGATCTAGCTTTCTCATCATTGCAGGTAGTAAAACTCGCTCTGTCTCTCCCTCAATGAGTATTGCCTTATCTGCAAAGAACAACTCCGCTCGATTCAGTGTCAAATACTGCTTCAGAAACTTATAATGCTGCTCGGCCTCGATATTCTTCAATGGTTCTTCTGATCTGTATTCAAACTTTAGATCTTTAAGATTCTTTGCATCGACACCATTTCTACCAGGCAACCTCCTCAGATACTTGATATCATCAAAATCACACTCTGAAACAATATGAGAGGAATGAGTACTGATAACCGTTTGAAGGTGAATTTCTATTCCATCTTCACGCTTTCTACTTTCCTTGAGCAAGGACTTGATGTTCTTTATAAAAACGTACTGCATTTGAGGATGTGTATGTGCCTCTGGCTCTTCAACAAAAAGTAGGTTAATAGCAGCCGGCCGCTCTTTTATTGAGCGACGAAATGAAGTCATCAGCATCTCAATCTCAAAAATCATGCTAATGAGATTCATATAACCAAGCCCATTGAAGTGCTCTGGCAAATCATGACTATCATGGCTATACATGACAGTAGTATTACCATCTAACAGCTCACGATGCTGCAATGTGGACGCGATCTTAATATTTGTCTCTGCTAGCTTTGCCCCGCCAAATTTTGCAACCCTACCTAAAACTCCAGAAAACATGGTTTGGTATATTCCGGATAAATCTTTATCAGTAGCACGCAATTGCCTTTTAAATTCTTCCACAGCGGCTTGCTGCTCTTGGCTTTCAGATGTCTTTTTATAAATCGTCGCAGTTTGTGTAGAAAGTGTCTTATCATTTTCCTTGTTGGTAACACTCCTTTTCGCACTTATCGACTTAAAAGAGACAACCTCATCTAAGCTAATTTTCTCCTTGGTAAGATCAGTAAACACACTATGATCTATGCTAGACAAACTTTTTCGTCTTATCTGATCGAAAAACTCATGTTGATTCTCCTTTAGAAAAAGCGAAGGATCTCCGTCATACTTGTCACTTGTATTACGATACTCGTCGCGCATCGCTAAAAGCTGCGCATATCCAATAACATACTCAAATGACAATATTATATTGTCATCATCCGGATCCAAACTCATTATCAGCTGAGCAACTTGGGCCAAATCATCGCCTGCATCGTATTTGATGAAGAGTTTCAAAATTATTCCTAGCGGTTCGAATTCCTCTTCATCCCCCAAGTCCTCTTCACCGCTTACCAACTTGATCAGTCTTTCTCTCAAATCAACATTAAAATCATCAAAAGTTATACGATTCCTATCTGATGAATTTATAAACTTGTCCAAAACAGACAACAACGAAGTTTTACCAGCATTGTTTTTCCCAAGGACTAACGAAAGATCACTCTCGAGATCAAGCCTAAACCGTTGCAAAAGCCTAAAATTAAAAACCTCGATGCTTGCTATCTTCATTTCTTCCCCCGCCCAAACTCAATAATTATAAGAAGATATTTTAATCTGAATCAGCATCCTGACTCACCCCAGAAAAAAACCGAGCATTGCGACTGCTTCAATAAACATAATAGTCATACCTCTAACTCCTTGAAATTTTAAACTCCTGCCCTGCATTTAATCCTACAAGTTTTGCCGACTTCAGAAATGCTATATATGTCAAACCAGGCTAAATTTTTATCTTGTAACGGCCTAGTCCCTTTGCTAAATCACATGCCAAAATATCCACACTTGGGGCAGCAGCAGTTAGTCGCGTGCTTACCTCCAAAGTAACCACATATAGAACAGCAGCAATTGGTTGCATGCTTTCCACCAAAATATCCGCATTGTGGGCATGCGCAATTCGTCGCGTGCACACCTCCATATTGGCCACAAATGGAACAGGAGCAGTTCGAGGCGTGCTTTCCGGTCATTTTCACTTTGTTCTGACTCATGCTATGTCCATCCCTCTACTTTATTTTTTATTCATCACCTGCAAAATAGCTGACGATTTGGAGAAGTCAGCGCACAGGTTGAATCCCCGCCCTGAGTAACACTGTAGGACAGAAAAGATAAAACATGCATTCATTCAGTAAAACAACACGATCGTGGCGAATGTATAACATCCGTTCATCCTGTCACACGGGTAAACGCATCAAACTGACGATGTGCTAGTCGATATAAATGTCTTTGAAAACAACGGTATAGACAGGTGCGTAACGCCTGTAACTCTTGTA
>DASSGT010000706.1:0-2680 GCA_035693345.1 Puia sp.
GGTTCCTTTCTCCGCCAGCGCCTTGGCCAGGGCTTTCTTCTCACCTGATTTTATGCAGGTATTTACTACCTCGGAAAAATAGGTTTTGCTTCTTGAAAAGTCTCCTGCCTGATAATAGTATTTGCCGAGCATACTACGCGATCCATTCTTCCATTGAGGGATTCCCAAAGAATCACTGAGCGTTAAGGCTTCGATCAAATAATCGTGGGCTTTTAACATATCTTCCTTGTCCGAACCGGGCTTAAAAAGAAAATACCCTCCGAGTTGCAGCAGTAATTTTATTCGGCGCTCTCCGTGAAGGGTGGTAAGTAATTGAATGGCTCCGGGAATGTTTTTACTATCAATCAGTTCCTTTCCCGGAAGCAGCGATCCGTCATCAAAAGACTCATTCATGAAAATCGAATGATTCAAACCCTCCATTTCACATGTTAATACAATTGAACTGTCATAGTCTATCTGCCATTGACTAATATTATACACGTTGGTGCCTACCAGATTTATAAGCAGTCTTTGCATGGCAGGACTATAGCTGAGGGCCACATTTTCGAGGTTACTTTGAGAATAGCTGCCAGTGTGAAAGAGGAATAGCGCTGAAATGAAGAGCAGCCTGATCATAAAGAGCCATTTAGAAAAGGGGCCGGCCGAGACGTAAATTCCTTCGATTCGATGTTTCAATTCCTGGCCCGTTAATTTAAAATTTTTTTCATCGCTCACCCGGGGAAAAGGTAAAATGTACATCGGAATCCCGGATATGATACCACACATAAAAGGGACGACTGCCGGCTAACTAAGCATTTTCCGGATACCAAGCTTTTTCATTTTGGAGTGCAGGGTAGTGGGTGGCACCCCGAGCACCTCCGCCGCTCCGCCCGCTCCCCGGATCCTGCCCTGCGTTTTTTTGAGTATGGATACTATATAGTCACGTTCATTTTGTTCGAGTGATTTGATCGTTTCCGGGTCTGACGGATCACTCACCGGGTTTCCCGGTAATCCAATCTCCGTAATCACATCGCCACTGGTCATCAATACACTTCGTTCAATCAGGTGTTCCAGTTCCCGTACATTTCCCGGCCACTGATAGCGTGTGAGTTCGCTGACGACTTTCGCAGACATGCTCTTGATGCCTGTACCTGATTTTTGTGTATACTTTTGTATGAAATAGGCGGCAAGCAGGGGAATGTCTTCCGTACGCTCACGCAATGGTGGCAGCGTGATGGGAAATACATTCAGCCTGTAAAAAAGATCTCTTCGGAATCTTCCGGCCTCTACTTCCTTTCGAAGATCACGATTGGAAGCAGCAATAATCCGTACATCCGTTTTTATGACGGTGTTGCTACCAACCCGTTCAATTTCTTTTTCCTGGAGGGCCCTCAATAATTTTACCTGCATTTCAGAGCTCACTTCTCCAATTTCATCCAGGAAGAGCGTTCCTTTATTGGCCAGCTCAAATTTTCCGATGCGTCGTTCGTGGGCTCCTGTAAAACTTCCCTTTTCGTGACCAAACAACTCACTTTCCACCAGATGGGCAGGCATGGCGGCACAATTTATTTTTACCAGCAGGTTTTTTTTGCGGGAAGAGGAATTGTGAATGGCCGTTGCAATCAGTTCCTTGCCTGTTCCTGTTTCGCCGAGCAGCAGCACGGTACTGTCTGAAGCCGCAACATTTGAAACCAGTTGAAAAACATTTCGTAAACCGTTATTTGCCCCGATGATCTCATCGTAGTTGTACGTATCCTTTATTTGTTCCTTTAAGTATTGATTCTCATGTTGCAGTTTTGCCCTGTAACCCTCTATCTCTGTAAGCTGTCGTTGTATTTTTTCGCTTGCCAGGATATTTGAAATAGCAATGGCAATTTGTGCCGAAATTCCGCTCAACATATTTTCATTTACCTGATCGGGCTGCACCCACAGGATGCCTATCACTTCATTGGCAACCCGGAGTTTCATGCCGCAAATAGTCGCTGCACCGGCGGCTTCCCAAAATGACCGGCTGGGAAAAAAGTAACGGTTGTGCTCAATTACGTCTCTGATATTAAAAGTAAGTGATTCGTGATCAGATTTCAGCACAGCCCCTGTCAACGATCCGGCGATCGGCATGGCGCTGCTGGTGATGACTTTGAAACCGGCGTCTGTAGGTTCTTCAGCAGACAGGTCGTGCAGGAAGTGACTAAAGGTCAGATTGTCTTCATTGGTGAGGGTGATGATGTATTCACTGATATGAAAAATCTCTTTCAAATAGGTTTTCACCACTACACGGAGTCCTTCTCTGTCCCGGGCTGTCGCCATTTTACTGCTGAATTCAAGCAGTAAAGATTTTTCATTTTCTCTCAACTCTATGCGCTCCTGGGCCATGATGTTGGCGACTGCTGAGGCAAGCTGATTGGCAATTCCCTGGGCAAGCCGCAATTGAAGCTGAGAAAAGGAAATGACACGATCCGAAAAAAGAAAAAGAACTCCGATGGGTTTATTTTTTTCCTGCAAGGGAATACCCACCATGGCGCGGGTACCATTGGCATAGAGAAACTCGATATTAGCGCGGGCGCGACCGCTTTGGATGATCTTTTCCAGATCATATAACACCGGCGCGTCTGCGAATAACGCCAATTCATATACTCCGTCGGGAAAATCATTATGGGCATTCAAAATGGCCGGGTAATCTTTATCTCTCACCCGGTCGCTG
>DASSGT010000707.1:0-3397 GCA_035693345.1 Puia sp.
AACTTTTCTCGGAGCTCATACCTACCCATTGCGTTATCGTGAAAATCATGCAGCATATATTGAAATGATAAAAGAAGAAATGCTGCCCGTGATTGCAAAGGAAAAACTGGCGGACTACATAGACGTTTTTTGTGAAAAAGGTTTTTTTAATCCGGAAGAATCTGAAACCATTCTGAAAGCCGGAATGCATCATGGATTACAGGCAAAAATGCATGTAAATCAAATCCATGCCATTGGCGGGATAGAAACCGGTATTCATTTGAACGTACTTTCTATGGACCATCTCGAAACAATGCCTGCTGATGATTTGATAAAAATAAAAAATGCAGGGTGGAAGGGGTTATGCACTTTACTTCCGTCAGCAGCTTTTTTTCTTCGGATGCCTTTTCCTCCGGCCCGGCATCTGCTGGAATCCGGTGCGGCGATTGCATTGGCCTCTGACTATAATCCAGGTTCTTCTCCCACGGGCGATATGAATCTGGTGGTCGCGATGGCCTGCATTCAAATGAAAATGCTCCCTGCTGAGGCATGGAACGGAGCAACGACCAATGGAGCATTTGCAATGGGAATGGGAAATTCACTGGGTACAATAGCGGTCGGCAAATTGGCAAATCTGATTATTACAACAGCTGTTCCAACGCTGTCCTATCTTCCATATCGTTTTGGAGTTAATCATATTGATAAAGTAATACTCGGAGGGCGTTTCATCACCTAAGCTTTGTATATTGGGTATTAACTGTGTTTATGCCCGATATCCTTCCCGCAAAAAAAACGCCCTCAGAATTTATTGAATCTGTCAAAAAACGGAGCACGGTTATTCATATCGGGGATAAAAAAGCGGGACTTGAATTTCTTGTATCTTTCTTTTCAGCAATCAGACCCTCCAAAGAAAAAAAGGATCCCGCTAAAAATCTTCAGGTTCTTCTGCAAGAGATGGACGAGCATCCGATATTACGATCCAATCTTCACAATGCCCTGCTTTCCCAGCTGGTTCAGGCGGACCTGACAACAGCGTTTACTGAAAGCGGCATTCCACGGGCCAATGGATTCTGGCAGGAATTTTTTGGCCGTCTTCGCCATAAACTGATTCCGGCCTTGCAAAATGAAAACGATATCCTATATGTAATCAGCAGAATCTTTTATCGTCCCGATGATTATAAATGGGTGGAAGGGATTCCTCATGATCAATGGAAACGTTTTTTTAATAATATAGGCCTGGCATTCTCAGTTGATGACAAACATATTTTTTTGCAACTATTGCAATCACTAAAAATACTGAGTGTTCAGGTTGCCAATCTGGGACTGGAAAAGGAAGTCCGGGAACATCTGGTTACAGCGAACATAGAAGAAAATCCATATCTGAATCAAACAGAGATGATTCGCAAATTAGAGAATGCTTTCATTGCCGAAGACGAAAATGAATTGGAAGAGATAAGCGAAAGTCTGCACATGCTTGCACAACGTGGTATGGACTCTATCGAATATATACGTCTGAACCATTCTAATAGCGGAACCAGCATTCATCAGACATATATTTTACTTATACTGAGCAATAAACTGAGCAGGGTTGAACTGATTACCGACATTCTGGATGACAATTCCCGGTTCAACTCCGACAATTTTATTTCATTTTTTAAAATGCTGGTAAGAAATGAGAATACAAAAAACAGTATACGCGCATTTCTTTCGCAATCACTGGGATATGTTGCTTACCAGATAGCCGAACATAAAGGATCGAAAGGCAGCCATTATATCACTTCTACTTATAAGGAGTATAATATGATGATGTGGAGTGCCATGAAAGGAGGCGGTATTATCGCATTCATTTCGATTTTTAAAAATCTACTGACAGCTGTTGAGTTGCCTATATTCTGGCACGGGTTTGCTTACAGCATGAATTATAGTATCGGGTTCCTGCTGATTGATGCAACCGGCTCAACGCTGGCTACCAAACAACCTGCATTTACTGCCAGCGCCGTTGCAGGTTCTCTGGATACCAAAGGAAATACCTATAAACCCAATTTGTACAATCTGGCAGTTACTGTTGCCAGGGTTTCGCGTAGTCAGATTGCGTCGTTCATCGGAAATCTTTTATTTGTTTTCCCGGGCAGTTACCTGCTCGCATGGCTGTATGATTTCATTACAAAGACAAAAATTCTGGAAGGGGATAAGGCAATGGCCATGCTGGAAAGCCAGCATCCCTGGCATAGTCTTTCGCTATTGTATGCCTGTAACACCGGTGTTTTTCTTTTTTTAAGTGGTATTATCGCAGGATATGTTCAAAATAAAATTCTATATGGACGTATAGGTGAAAGATTAAAAAATCATCCCTGGTGGCGCGTCAGGACTTCCTCGCAAAAAAAACTTCGCAGGATAAAATTTATCGAAAAAAATGCAGGAGCAATCATCGGCAATATTTCACTTGGTTTTATGCTGGGCATGTCCTCCATTGTCAGCAAGATTATCGGGATACCCTTTGATATCCGGCATATCACAATTTCTGCCGGCAATGTATCGATCGCTTTATATGGATTGGGAATCAGAAATGTTCCTGTTGCTTACCTGATCACCATATTTTTAGGTGTACTGGCCATAGGGTTTTTAAACTTCCTGGTGAGTTTCTCCCTTGCATTTATCGTAGCAGTCAGATCCCGTGGTATACAATTAAAAGAATACCCGGAATTCCTGGGAATCCTGAGCCGGTATTTTATAAAAAAACCACTGGATTTTGTCCGGCCCCGGAGACAGCTTTCCGAAACGGATTGATTTTCTTTCCTTAACATTGGCATTTCAATTCATGAAATATGACTCCCATTATTGAGTGCGTTCCCAACTTTAGTGAAGGCAGAAACCCGTTCATCATTCAGGCCATAACAAAAGAAATTGAATCCGTGGAAGCAGTCAGGTTGTTGAATGTGGATCCCGGAAAAGCAACCAACCGCACTGTGGTAACATTTGTCGGACCGCCACAGGCTGTTGTGGAAGCGGCTTTCCTTGCCATCCGCAAGGCGGGCGAGCTTATTGACATGCGTCAGCATGCGGGTGAACATCCACGGATGGGTGCAACCGATGTTTGTCCGCTGATACCCGTATCCGGAATTTCCATGGAAGAAACGGTGCGCTGGGCACATACGCTTGCAGAACGGGTTGGAAGGGAATTGACATTGCCTGTTTATCTTTATGAAGCAGCGCAGAATGACAAACTGCGAAATAATTTATCGGTTATCCGTGCGGGTGAATATGAAGGATTTTTTGAAAAAATAAAAAGGCCGGAGTGGAAACCGGATTTTGGACCGGCGACTTTCGATGAAAAAAGAGGCGCCACCGTTATCGGGGCGCGCGATTTCCTGGTTGCTTACAATGTAAACCTGAACACTACTTCTGTACGTCGTGCCAA
>DASSGT010000708.1:0-5093 GCA_035693345.1 Puia sp.
GCAGCTATGGTGAAGTGAAAATCAACCATGAACTGCTCGGGAATTATAATTTATACTTTGAAAAACCTTCCCGCACCCTGTTAACGGATAATGAAACCAATACAGAACGTTTATATGGGCAGTCAAACAAGACGCCCTTTGTAAAGGATGCCTTTCATACAGCTGTACAAAATCAGAATTACGAATGGCTCACAGAAAATAATGAGGGCACCAAGTTTGCACCCATGTATGAATATCAGATTGATCCACAGAAATCAGTTACGATCAAACTTCGCCTGAGTAAAGGCAATATTTCCGCGGATCCTTTCAGCAGTCATTTTGATAACCTGTTCAGCAACCGAATTTTGGAAGCCGATGCATTCTATAAAGAAATTGCGACAACAACCAATCCGGATCAGATAAATATTCAGCGGCAGGCTTTGGCCGGTATGTTGTGGAGTAAACAGTATTTTAATATTGACATACCCAAATGGCTAAATGGTGATAAGGGACAGATCGCGCCTCCTGAATCCCGCAAAACGGGTCGCAATCATCAATGGCATACGTTGAACAATGAAGACATCATTTCAATGCCCGATAAATGGGAATATCCCTGGTATGCGGCCTGGGATCTCGCATTTCATTGTGTCCCGCTTTCCATGGTCGATCCGCAGTTTGCCAAGGACCAGCTGATTCTTTTTTTGCGTGAGTGGTATATGCATCCAAACGGACAACTGCCTGCTTACGAATGGGCATTTGGGGATGTGAATCCACCGGTTCATGCCTGGAGTTGTCTGCAGGTATATAAAAATGAAAAAGCAAAGACCGGTAAGGGTGATGTCGATTTCCTTGAAAAAGTATTTCAGAAACTACTGATCAATTTTACCTGGTGGGTAAACCGGAAAGATCATAAGGGCAACAATGTATTTGAAGGTGGATTTTTAGGTCTTGATAATATCGGCGTTTTCGACCGCAGCAGTGCAATACCCGGTGGCGGTGTACTCGAACAGGCGGATGGAACCAGCTGGATGGCCATGTACTGTCTGAATATGCTCGAGATGGCATTGGAAATTTCGCAGCATAATCCGAACTATGAAGATGTGACCACGAAATTTTTTGAGCATTTTGTTTATATCGCAGAATCGCTGAACCGGATCGGCGAGAACTGGACCGGCAGCTGGGATAATGAAGAAGGATTTTTTTATGATGTGCTGGCCATGCCGGATGGACAATATATTCCCGTAAAAGTCAGGAGCCTGGTGGGTCTCAGCACTTTATTTGTGGCGTTGGTTCTAAAAAAAGAATTACTCGAGAAAGTTCCCGATTTCTATAAACGCCTAAAGTGGTTTCAGAAATACAGGGAGGATAATGGCCAGTACCTGGTCATCGAAGAACTAAAAGATCATGACGATATTTTGCTGTCGCTCGTACCGATGAACCGGTTTAAGAAGCTATTGAAAGCCCTGCTTGATGAAAAGGAATTTTTATCGCCGGGAGGTATCCGTGCCATTTCCAAATTACATGAAACACCTTATTCAGTGCACATCAATGGAATGGAATTCGGTTTGAATTATGAACCGGCAGAAGGCACCACGAATTTATTTGGGGGCAATTCAAACTGGAGAGGACCTGTGTGGATGCCCATGAATTATCTGCTCGTACTCGCTCTTCAGCAGTATGGTAATTATTATAAAGATGAATTTAAACAGGATTTCCCCAGTGGCTCCGGCAATAAGATGACTCTGCATTCCATCTCCAATGAAATCGGCAAAAGACTGATTTCGACATTTGAAAAAAATGAAGAGGGCAGGAGGCCGGCAAACGGAAATGAATCCATCTACCAGACTGATCCGAATTTTTCCGACCTCGTTTTATTTTACGAATATTTTCATGGGGACAATGCGCGCGGCGTCGGCGCTTCTCACCAGACAGGGTGGACGGGCGTTGTCGCAGAATTGATTAACCGTGTGGCACAATAAAATAACGATACATGCTTATAAAAGGACAGTCGGAATTGAATCATTTCGATTCGGCCATTCAATATGAATGGCTTGAAACAAACGGTCTGGGTGGCTGGAGCGGATCTTCTGTTTTGAATTGCAATACGCGGCGCTATCATGGACTACTCGTTGCTGCTACCAACCCGCCTGCTGAAAGAATGAACCTTTTATCCAAACTGGATGAAGCAATCGTAACGCAGGATGGCCGGTTCGAACTGGCAACCAATCAATATGCTGATCATGTGATTCATCCTGCGGGATATCAGTATCTGCAACAATTTTTCAGAGACTTATTTCCCGAATGGATCTACGAGTTGAATGGCATTCGTATCGGGAAGACGATCGCGATGCCGCATGGTGAAAATACCACACTGATCATCTATGATGTGCTGAACGCCGAAACTACTTTCTCGCTGGAACTGTTGCCGCTGATCAGCGCCAAGGGATATCATTCACTCCGGCATGCGTCGGACAATATCTGGTGGGATGTATCATTTGAAAATGGCATTTTCAGGAACCGCCCTTTTGAGGGCGCTCCTGAAATATTTATTTCGGTTCCGGGCTCCTCCTATCGTCACGAACCCAAATGGTTCTACCGGTTTAACTATGCGGTTGAGATATACAGGGGCCAGGACTTTGAAGAAGATCTTTTTAACCACGGTGTATTTTCAGTTTCACTCAAGCAGGGAGATTCCCTCGGAATCATCGTTTCAACTGACAACCCAAAGGGCAGAGATACGCATCAGTTATTAAAGAAGGAAACGGCACGCAGGCTATCGCTGCTAAAGGACTTTCCGTCTGATGAAACCTTCCGGCAACTGGTATTGGCAGCGGACCAATTCATTGTAAAAAGAACCATACCGGGTTTGTCAAATAGCGAAAGCAGGGAAGGAGCCACCGTGATTGCCGGTTATCATTGGTTCACAGACTGGGGGCGGGATACGATGATATCTCTTCCGGGGCTTTGCATTAGTACCGGCCGGTTTGAAGACGCAAAAAAGATTCTTTCCGCCTTTGCGCGTAGCGTCAGTCAGGGTATGTTGCCCAACCGGTTCCAGGATAATCAGGAACCGCCGGAATATAATAACGTGGATGGGACGCTCTGGTACTTTATTGCAGTCTATAAATATTTACAAGCCACCAACGATGTGAAATTTATTCTGGGCGAAATACTTCCGGTTCTGAAAAACATCATTGACTGGCACTATAAAGGAACCCGGTATCATATTCACGTGGACGACGACGGTCTCTTGTTTGCAGGCGAAGAAGGGCAGCAACTGACATGGATGGATGCAAGAATCGGGCATTGGGTTGTCACGCCACGCATGGGCAAGCCGGTTGAAATACAGGCTTTGTGGTTTAATGTATTAAAAATATTTTCCAAACTTCTTTTGCTGAATAACCAGATGGAAGATGCGCTGGCCATTAACCAGAATGCGGAGATCGCCCGCGGTTCTTTCACGAAGAAATTCTGGTTTGCAAAAGGAGGATACCTGTATGACGTCATTGATGAAAACGGAATGACTGATCCGAGTCTGAGACCAAACCAGTTATTCGCCATCAGTTTACCGTTTCCTTTATTGCGGGGTGAGCGCGCTGCATCTGTTTTAAAAGTGGTCGGCGAAAAACTGTATACACCCATCGGTCTGAGAAGTTTAAATACCGATGATATCCACTATACAGGGATATATGGTGGCGATGCGTATAAAAGAGATTCTTCCTATCATGAAGGAACGGTATGGACCTGGCTGTTGGGTCCCTATGTGGATGCGATCATGAAAACTGAAAAATCAAAATACAAAGCAGAACGGGTGATTCAGAAATTCAGTTATCATTTAAGTGAAGGTTGCATTGGCACGGTCTCCGAAATTGCGGATGGCGACGGAGCGCATCACCCGCGCGGATGTGTGGCACAGGCCTGGGGAGTGGCTGAGATTTTAAGAGTCATAAAAGACTATGATTTAAAAGCTGATAAAACAGTTCAGATGCTCGTCATGCAATGAGACGAACGTATAACCCGCGCGGATATGTGGCGCGGGTATGGGAAGTCATCATGCGATTAGCCCCTTCACCTGAAAAATAAAAGCAACAAAAACAGCAGCGAGCAGCGGAAGGAAAATACCCAGCACGGGCCATATCAGAGAAGATCCTGCGAGCATATTTGTAAAAACCAGCAGAACGATACTGACAAACACAAAACACAGGGATATAATAAAATTACTCTTTGTTAATTTTCTTACCCGGTCTCCCACCTGCTGGTGTTTTCTGATATTTAAAATATCATGCTCATATTCTTCCGTATGCTGATGATAATCCAGTTGTTCAACAAGCTGCTTCAATAATTCCACCGCCGCCATATTGTGCAGGTAGATATTTTCTATATGGGTATAGCCCGTTTCTCTTATTTTCTCATTCAGGGTTTTTGCGTTGCTGACCTCCTTATGCAGAAGATAGTCTTTTAGAAAATCCAGTTTGGCGTCCATACGCTGCAGCCTGAAAGTGGAGAAGGCGCCAATCAAACCGGTCAGGGTAGCCACCAGTACAGCGACCGTACTAAACAGGAAGGCGAGGATATTACTGTCAGGCATATTCTTTTATTTAATCCAAAAATATCCTGATAAATCATGGCATAAAGTCAACTGCGAGACAATTCTTTTTCCAAATCCATTATTTCTTTACAGTAGCATTCAAACACAACCGAACAAAGTATTTTCTGTATGACAAATCATTACGACATCATCATCATTGGCACCGGATCGGGTGGCAGTACGATGGCATATAAACTCGCTCCCAGCGGAAAACGGATACTGATTCTTGAGCGCGGTGGTTTTATTCCAAAAGAAAAAGAAAACTGGGATCCGCATGAAGTCGTGAACCAGGGTCGGTATCGCCCCGACGATACATGGTATGACCAGGACGATAAACCGTTTAAACCATTCATTCATTATAATGTCGGTGGCAATTCTAAAATGTATGGCGCTGCCCTTTTTCGTTTCAGGGAATCTGATTTTGAGAATGTACAGCATTTTGGTGGTGTATCCCCGGACTGGCCATTGAAGTATGATGTGTATGAACCATATTATGAAAAAGCGGAGAAGCTGTATAGTGTGCATG
>DASSGT010000709.1:0-3811 GCA_035693345.1 Puia sp.
TTTTTCATCATCAGATTCCAGATCGGAAGGTTGGTCCTCTGAGAAGTCGCTTTCAGCATTTTTAAGTAGAGCACTTTCTGTGCTCCGGGATTCACACCCAGTGTGGTGTCAGGAGGAACATCCTGCGAAAACTCTCCTACCTGATATATTTTTCCATTATAACTATATTGAAAAGCTATCCCCAATACATCATTGGGCTGAAGGGTCTGATTCAGCGAAATAAAACCTACCTGGGCATTATATGTGTAATCGGTCGGATTGAGTTTTCTGGCATACACCTGTTCATAATCCTGAACCTGTGTAAGGCCGGCTGCATTCAAAGCACCGATCACTTCGGTTGAAATACGGCTTCCCGGATTGTTGATGATACTCCGGTATTCCGTATTGGCATCGTTAAAGGGATAAGGCTGAGCCGTCAGCGGATGAATGTTTGCGTTATAGGGTTTTGGTTCTCCAAGATCCATCAGGGCCACCACCTGCCTGGCCTGAGTAGATGTTCCGTTGCGGTTGGTTACCCATACTTCCATCCGAAGAATCTGGGCCTGCGAAGTGATCACCGGCAGGTTGGACATCGCCTTGTTATAATTGTCCCTGAAAAATTGAGCGAACAGAAAGTGACGGTTCTCATCGTAGTCATCTGCTTTAAACTGATACGTCGTGAGCGAGGCGCCTCCCTGCAAAGTGGTCGACTGGCTTTGAGAACGCTGACTGGCGACGATGCCCGTAACAAATAATTTTCCGAATTGCAGCTGGGCCTTAATCCCGAAAAGCGATTGCTGGGATGCCATCAATACACTACGGGTAGTGAATGAAGTGTTCCCCACCTCTATTTTTTTCACGATATCATCGGCAGTACCGGTGTATTCGAGTTTCAATTGATTCATCCAGTCGAAAGATGCCTGGGTATTGTAAGAAATCGGGAGTTTCAGTTTACTTCCGATATTTCCAAGCACATTCACATTGGCATCCATATTAAAATCAAGTCCGCCGGTTTTTCGGGCAGCTTCGGGAAGCGTCGGATTCTGAACATTCTGTCCCTGGTACCCTGCCAGGATATCCACATTACCCTGGGGGCGGATATCAATTTTTCCGTTTCCGAAAAGCCGGTTGAACAGATTATTGTTGGCATTGAGTTTCGGTTGTTCGAGCCTGTGATTCAGATCACCCAGCATGTCAGCCCGCTGGCGAAAATAATTTTCCTCCGACTGCCTGGCAGAAAGCTGCAGATATTCATCGTAGGTATAGGCTGTGGGTGTACGGTAGTACTTGTTCCCGATTTTTTCCATCAGATAATAGAGATTCGTCTTCGGATCATACTGGATCGAATCTTTGAGATTGGATGGATTTTTCAGATTGAATGAGCCGGGGTTGAAACTTCCGAGCTGATCGCCGCGGCGATCCTGGATGGGGTAATGAAGTGTATCGGAAAGCGGGCGCTTTGAAGTATCGCGAGCATTCTGCGCACAGGTGATAACCGGCGCCCATAAAGCAACGAAAACGGCAGTGATCCTTACCGTGAAGGTTATAATCTGAAGCAGATGCCTGGTCAAACTTCCTCAGTAATTAGTTAGGTAGAGTTCCCGACAATAGGCGTTAAAGGATTTTTAAAACTTGCTTAATGATGTCTTCGACTTTTTGCGGAACCGGAGCATCCAGAGCCAGCTTTTTTAGAGCCTGTTCGGCCACCTGCCGGGCGATGCCTAAAGACACCAGAGCATTCAACGCATCCTGCTCCAATGTATTGTTTATCAATGGGGAAATATTTGATCCGGTATATTTTTTTCCAACCTTATCGCGGAGTTCAAGAATGATTCTTTCGGCCGATTTTTTTCCTATCCCCTTGATGCTTTCCAGTTGCCTGCTTTGACCCTGCACAATCGCCCGCGCGAGCTCTTCTGGTTTCATAGCTGAAAGCATCATCCGTGCGGTAGATGCTCCCACGCCGGAAACACTAAGTAGCTGGATAAACATCTCTCTTTCGCCGGTATCATAGAAACCGTAAAGGACTTCATCGTCTTCCTTTACCTGGTGATAAATGTGCAAAAGTCCCTTCTCCAGATGCTGCATCTGCGAAAACGTGTGAAGACTGATCTGCACTTCATATCCCACACCCTGCACGTCTATATGGATGAGTGCCGGTGTTTTATGAACAAAATCGCCCCGGAGGAAGGTTATCATGAGCGCGAATTTAGTATTTTTAAACTGCGTACATATTTTATAAAAACGAACGATCTTTGTTGAATGACCCAAAAGATCTCAGCCGCAATTACTGCAGTCGGCGGCTACTTGCCAGAAGATATTCTCTCCAATGGCGACCTCGAAAAAATGGTAGATACGAATGATGAATGGATCCGGACCCGCACCGGTATTTCTGAAAGAAGAATACTGAAGGGTGCCGGCAAAGGAACTTCGGACCTCTGTGTACCGGCCATCCTTCAGCTTTGCGAAAAAAGAGGTATTCATCCAACTGAAATTGATTGTATTATCGTCGGAACGGTTACACCGGATATGCTATTCCCTTCCACCGCCAACCTGGTATGCGAAAAAATCGGAGCCGTTAATGCATGGGGTTTTGATTTACTGGCTGCCTGCAGCGGGTTTTTGTACAGTCTCACAACCGGCGCCGCATTGATTGAAAGTGGCAGATACAAAAAGGTAGTCGTGGTCGGAGCTGACAAAATGAGTTCAATCGTCGATTATAGCGACCGGAGCACCTGTATTATTTTCGGGGATGGAGCCGGGGCTGTTTTGCTCGAACCCAATTTTGAAGGATATGGATTACAAGACAGTATCCTGAAAAGTGATGGGGGCGGAAAAACCCACCTGCATATGAAGGCCGGTGGTTCATTGAAACCAGCGACGGTGGAAACCGTTGCACGCAAGGAACACTATATCTACCAGGAGGGTCAGCCCGTATATAAATTTGCGGTTACACGTATGGCGGATGTGAGTGAAGAACTGCTGAAAAGAAATCAGTTAACCGGATCGGATATTGCCTACCTGGTGCCGCATCAGGCCAATAAAAGAATCATCGACGCCACGGCCAACCGCATTGGCCTGTCGGAGGATAAAGTGATGGTCAATATCCAGCGTTACGGAAATACAACAGCCGGTACGATTCCACTTTGTTTGTATGACTGGGAAGACAAACTGAAAAAAGGAGACCTGCTGGTGTTCGCCGCTTTTGGTGGAGGATTCACCTGGGGCGCCTCTTTAGTTAAGTGGGGGTTTTGAGCTTAAGGCGTAAGGCGCAAAGCATAAAGCCTTATCGTCAACCGTTTCATCCACCGAAGCTTTAGCGAAGGTGGGCCAACTGCCAACTGCAAGCGTCAACGGTTAACCTTTTACCCCCCGAAGCATTAACGAAGGTGGGCCAACTACTAACCGTCAACCGTTTCACCCACCGAAGCTTCAGCGAAGGTGGGCCAACTACCAAACAAAAACATGGAAATCAAAATACGTAAAGCCATTCCCTCAGATTGTGAACGGATGATGGAGCTTGTGAAAGAGCTGGCAATATTCGAAAGAGCGCCCAACGAAGTAACCGTTACGCTGGAACATTTTATCGAAACCGGCTTCGGAAAAAAACCGGTTTGGTATGCACTTGTTGCATTTGCCGCGGATGATCCGGCACAAAAAATAATTGGTATCAGTCTCTGGTATATGCGCTATTCTACCTGGAAAGGAACCCGTTTGTATCTGGAAGATCTGATCGTAACCGAAGAATATCGCGGCCAGGGAGTTGGAAAAAAATTATTTGATGCAACCGTTGAAGAAGCACGTCGTTTGGGTGTCAGCGGAATGATGTGGC
>DASSGT010000710.1:0-4426 GCA_035693345.1 Puia sp.
AAAAAAGAAAAACCCTGTCTGGTACTGGTTGACATTTTTCTTAAGGGAAATTTATCCGGATTAGATCTTGCTTTTGCATTAAATGAAAAAGATATTCCCTTTTTGTATTTATCCGCAAATCATGACCAAGAACTCATGGAAAAGGCAAGAAAAACGCAGCCTTATGGATTTGTAGTAAAACCAATCAGGAAAAAGGATTTGCTGATCGCAGTGGACATGACACATCATCACTGGGAACAAAAGACACTTTTGAAATTTCCGTCAACAAAAAAATCCATAGACAAAAAAGTAAACCAGCAGGCGGATACGAATTCTTTCTTTGAAGCTTATAATAAAAGGACAAACCGGGAAAATAAAGTCTTCGAAGGCATTGTCGGGAAAACACCCGGTATGCAAAGCATTTTTGATTCTATCGGACTGGTAGCACCTTTTGATACCTCTGTTCTGATTCTGGGTGAGAGCGGAACGGGTAAAGAGGGTGTCGCCAATGCCATACATCATTTATCCAAGCGAAGGGATAAAGAATTTGTAAAAGTAAATTGCAGTTCATTACCACATCACTTAATAGAATCAGAATTATTTGGACATGAAAAAGGATCCTTTACAGGTGCCATTGAAAAAAGAATCGGGAAATTTGAAAAGGCCCATGGTGGTACGATATTCCTGGATGAAATTGGAGACATGCCTCCTGATACCCAGGTTAAAATACTTAGAATCCTGCAGGAAAAAGAGTTCGAAAGAATTGGATCGAACACAACTTTGAAAATAGATACCCGCATCATAGCAGCAACAAACCGTGACCTGGAAAAAGAAATAGACGAGGGGCGATTCAGACTGGATTTGTTTTACAGGCTACATGTGTTTCCAATCCATTTGCCACCGCTAAGGGAACGAAGAGACGACATACCCTTGCTGGTGCATCATTTTATAAAAATTTTTTCTGAAAAAACCGGGAAGACGATATCAGGCATCTGTGATCTCCAGGTGAAAAAATTGATGGACTATTCATGGCCGGGAAATATCCGTGAATTACAAAACCTTTTGGAAAGAACCATTTTACTTGCAAAACAAAGTTTCATAGAAGAAATATCGCTTCCTCAGGTAAAACTCAAACAAATTTATTTGGAGCCCTTTTCAAAAGTCCGGACGATTGAAGAAATGCAGCGGGATCATATTCTATCCATTCTCAAGCAATGTAATGAACGGGTATCCGGAGCCGGCGGTGCAGCTGAATTATTGAATTTACCGCCGAGTACCCTTACAGCAAGAATGAAAAAGCTCGGGATCCATAGAAAACATGGTTTTTAGCTTCGTTGATTTTTGTGCGAATTCACCAAATATGGCGACTTAAAATTATCGGTTTTCTTCAACCGGTTGATTGACAGGATTCAACGGATATGGCACAAACCTTGAACCCATCAAACAAATCAAAAAAAATGGACAAAAAGAATGATAAGCCGAAAGTAAAAAATGTAGTCATTGTACATGGTGCATTCGCAGATGGATCAGGTTACAGGAAGTTATTTGAAATCCTTACAGGAAAAGGATTTCAGGTGACGGTTGTTCAAAATCCTCTAACCTCTCTACAGGATGATGTTGAGTGCACCCTTCGTGCCCTCGATCGTCAGGACGGTCCTGTGATTTTAGCAGGTCACTCATGGGGCGGTACCGTGATTACGGAAGCGGGTATGCATTATAAAGTAGCAGCTCTGGTTTATATAGCAGCATTTGAGCCTGATAAAGGAGAGACCTCGGTACAATGGATTTCTTCAGTGCCGACGTTGCCTGAATTCGGTATTTTACCTCCTGATGAAAAAGGCCTCGTTTATTTTGATAAATCTAAATTTCATGCAGGCTTCGCGGGAGATCTGAGTAAGGAAGAAGCGGATTTCATGTATGCATCACAGGGACCCATTTTCGGAACCTGTTTTTCAACACCCGTCAGAGAAGCTGCGTGGAAAACCAAACCAAGCTATGGAATTGTGGCTACAGAAGATAAGGCCATTCATCCGGATATAGAACGGAACATGTACCGCCGGGCAGGAACAAAAATTACCGAAATAAAAGGCAGTCATGTGTTATTCATTTCTCAGCCCGATGCAGTGGCAAACGTGATCATAACGGCCGCAAACGACCTAAATGCGAACGAACCAAAACAGCGTATGATGAGTGCAACAGAGATGAAATGATCGATCAGGTCATGAATACAAATCCGGCCAGATCTACTAATAGAGATGAATATCATCAGGACTTTTTAAGATCTGGCCGCCTTTGTATCAGCGCTAATGTAATCGTAAGTTATTTCTTCTTTTTAGAAGCTTTGGCAACCGCATTATAATCCAGCGCGAGGCCGATCCAGTAAGAAAGTTTTTTTTGTGTCGAAAGAACGGCGGCATCCACAAACACATAACCCCGCATCGGTTTGCCGGTGAAATCCATCGGATGGCAACCCTCCATCTCAATGACTTCATCATACACAGCGGGATCCAGGCGCACCATCATCCGCTCCTGTTCCACCCCTACGCACATTTTGTGGTTGACCATAAAGCAAAGACCGCCAAACATTTTCTTTTCCTCCGTGATGGTGTGCGTCTTGCTGATGATTTCACGCACACGGGCCGCCAGCTTTTCGTTGAATGACATGAAGTATCGATTTAATGACCGAATAAGAAAGAAAGTCACAAAGGTCGCACATTTTATCAGTCCGGTCATTGCCGGTGAAAATGCAATACATCGGTACGTACGAAGTCTACAATATCGATATTATCCGGAGGCATCACATAAATATAATTCTGATTAAATCCCAAAGGGGTCATCCGAATTTTCTTTACTTCTGATGAGTCATTGGTTATGCAATGCAATTTTGATTCGTGAAGAGTGGACCATCTGTTATTGATACAATAGGAAATATTTTCACCATCAAATTTAAAATGCAGGTTTTCATACTGTTCGCATTTCCATTCGCCTGCTAAGTATTTTTTAAATTCTTCAATTATCATGAGAAGAAATATTTGTAAGGTTAGAGAACGTGCGAAATTATATGCTCGATAGTCCAGGTGAAAAGAACTTTTCTCCATGTCTTTTATGATACAAGCCAAAAGTATACCGGGGAAAGCGCCGTTGCCGTTCATTCATTTTGAAATGATGCGTTTGTTTGGTCTTTGGTTGGTAATAAATGAATAACGAACGAATGGAAGTGTAGAGACTTTTCCTCGTTTGCTGTTTAATATCGGTTTCATTCGGTTTCCGTGTGGACAGGGTCAGATCAATAACGCGATTCGTAATTTCACATTTAAAAGATACGATCATGAAAAATAATAAAGTCTGGTTCATTACCGGCGCCGGGCGTGGAATGGGCGTTGATATTGCTAAAGCTGCGCTGGGTGCCGGCAATAAAGTGGTGGCTACAGGTCGTAATATTGACAAGCTTTCGAAAGCTCTGGGTAAATCAGACGACCTGTTGATTCTGAAGTTAGATATTACCAAATCAGCTGATGCTCAATCGGCCGTTAAAGACGCTGTTGAGCGTTTTGGGCGAATAGATGTATTGGTAAATAACGCAGCCAATTTCTATGCAGGATATTTTGAAGAATTATCGCCGGAACAAATGGAGTCCCAGATATCTACCAGCCTTATTGGCCCAATGAATGTAACACGCGCTGTCCTGCCGATTATGAGGAAACAACGCGACGGACACATCATTACCATCTCTTCAACTGCCGGACTCATTGGTTTTGAATTCGGCACCGCATACGCGGCGTCCAAGTTTGGCCTGGAGGGTTGGATGCAATCATTGCAGGCAGAGGTTGAATCATTTGGTATCAATACGACCATTGTTAACCCCGGCTTTTTCAGAACGGAATTGCTCACCGAAGAATCAACCAATTATGCAGACAAACCCATAGCGGATTACAATGAGCGTAGAGCAAAGCAAATGGATTTTTGGAAAGGTTATAATGGCCAACAATCCGGCGACCCCGTTAAACTTGCCGAAGCCCTGATTACCATTTCAAACCAGGAAAAACCGCCTCATCGTTTTATCGCAGGTGAAGATGCTGTTGCAACGGCTTATCAGGTAAGCGCAACACTGAAACAAGAAACTGATGCCTATCGAGAGCTATCCGGTTCACTTGCATTTGATGATGCAAAATAAAAAAGCTGTTACACTTTACTGTTCCCATTTCTTTGCATCTCCGCGGCCCGGTGAATCGCTTTTCGAATGCGCAGGTAAGTGCCGCATCTGCAAATGTTTCCATCCATCGCCATGTCTATATCTGCATCGGTGGGATTTGGATTCTCCCTTAATAAAACAGCAGCTGACATCAACTGCCCTGCCTGACAATAACCACATTGCGGCACGTCGATTTCCTGCCAGGCTATTTGTAACGGATGATCATTATTTTTTGAAAGACCTTCTATGGTGACC
>DASSGT010000711.1:0-3706 GCA_035693345.1 Puia sp.
CTCGGTAAATTGCTGTTGGCTTCCGGACCCAGTTTCGAGTTGCCCTATGAGGTTACGGGAAAATGGTATGACAGTCTCCAGTTGGCTGCCCGTTTATTTCCAACTGTGCTGCCCCTTTTGAAAGACTCTTCCAAAATAACACCGATCCTGGATGTTGCCAGTGATTTGCTGGACAGTAATCTGATTTTAGTTTTTGTCTTCAAACCCTGGC
Organism: Puia sp.; assembly: GCA_035693345.1. Taxonomy (GTDB): domain Bacteria; phylum Bacteroidota; class Bacteroidia; order Chitinophagales; family Chitinophagaceae; genus Puia. The sequence goes on from DASSGT010000711.1 coordinate 212, forward strand.
AGGAAACCATATTGAAATACGCCGATAAACGATACAGACTAACAAAGGCCGATACTTTAAATTATACTGTAGCTGATTACTCGGTGATTAATATTTTAAAAAAATTTAATGATAATCCTTCTAATGCCATGTTGAAAAAATGGCTTCAGGTAGAAGGCAACGGATATCATAAACAGGCAATTGTACTGGCATTGCTGGCGAATAAGCAAGCCGTCAGTCAGCAGGCTTTGAACGATCTGGCATCCAGCAAAAACAACCGGATTGGTTTATACAGGAATCTAAAAAAATATAATAAGGCTGCCTTGTTCCCTGTAAAATACCGGACACAGTCATATTTTGCAGAAAACCTCGTGCAGGATGCAGCATCAGACTTCAGCGATGACGAAGCGAACATTCGTTTTATACAGGCGAGGGATATGAAATATAAAGGCAAAAAGTGGCGCTTCTTTTTTTATGATGTGTTTATCAGCGATGAAGAAGAACATTGGCTTGCAGTTGCCGGACCTTACAATATGGACCGCAATGATATTTCGTTATCAGAAGCAAGAGGAGAAATATATTCAGAAGAACATTACGATCATTCAAAATCTGTTATTCAGATGAATGCGGTGGTCATGAAAATGGAAAAACCCGAATGATGAGGTATCATTCTTCTCCATTTTTTAAAAAATGGAATGAGTAACGGTATGTCCTTAAATGGAGAACCCCTCCGGGAACGGAGGGATTCAGAATCTAAACCAGACTGCTGTAAATATTTCAGAGAGTAACGATTGCTTTCGGAGCTGAATACAGGTGCCAGCTGCCGGTACCTTCTGTAGTCAGAACAATGGTTTCATCTGCATTCTTTAACTGGATATAATAAGCATCACCCTGATCGGAGGACACCTGAAATAATTCAGATACCCAATAGTTGGAATAATGTTTCCTGATATCTCCGCTGAGATCTGCAGGCAAACTGCTTGTGAGTATATGATGAACCACTCCAACCAGGTTGCCCTGATAGTCATAGTATGCGTACTGTGTTTGATTGTCGAGTTCAAATGCAGCCATGATATAGTTACTGTTTGCGCTCCAGCTCACATCAGATGCTTTGTGAAATTCTTTCATAAAAGATGCGATGGCGCGGTCTGTTGCTTTTTCTGGTGCTTTGGCAAATGCGGTGCTGAACAAAGCCAGCCCGATTACGATTGATAAAATTGTCTTTTTCATTTTTAAAAGTTTTATTTGGTTTTGATTGATGTCTGTAAATAAGACGCAGGTTTTTCGATCATGTTGCAGCGCTGTGAAAAAAACATTTAGAAAAAAATCTGTGTCTGTTCTGACTATCATTATGCAACGCCGTGCCAAAACAGTAAACGATTGAATATCAGTAAGAGCAATAACCAGTGTTGGAGTAACTGTTCGCAATCGAACAGTTCTTGTCATGTAATCAAACGCAATTTTTTTTTTTATTAATTTCAAATTCAATATTCATGTCGCAGATAATACATTCCATTAAAATACATCCCCTGCAAAACCGGGTGGATCCGTTCGCTCAGTTGATCCGTACTTCAGCCAGGGGGGCCTGGATGGGGAACCGGGGATTAATCCATAACGAACACCAGCAAATTATCCGGCCATTTCGATTGAAGGCATGGATAACCTGTTTGCTGGAATTCAAGGACCGCCACCGGGCGGTGATGACGCCCAATTTGTATACCGAGTTATTCTTTTTGGATGAAGCGACCGCCTTTTCATCCGGCCACCGCCCCTGCGCTGAGTGCAGGAGGGCGGATTTCAACCTTTTCAAAGCCGCCTGGGTGCGGGGAAACCCATTATATATGTATAATACAAAAACGCCCATCGGAGAGGTAGACGAAATATTGCATCGGGAACGGATGAACCCAAACGGCGACAAATCCACTTACCGGGAAATACTGGGTGAACTCCCGGAAGGAAGTTTTATTGAATATAACGGCAGGCCATATATGATCGGTCATTCAAACAGCGTTATAGGCTGGACCCCCTTTGGATACACGGATTCCATATATATCCCACCCTCGACGGAAGTCAGTGTTTTAACTCCGAAATCCATTGTCAATGCCTTCCGGTCGGGCTACCTCCCCCAGATACATAAAAGTGCGCGTTAACCAGCTTGCTTAGAGCTTGGATAAAGCTTATACAAGGCTAACTGAATAGGTAGAGTTTACGGTTGGTACCGCAAAAAGCAGGAGGGGTGGATGGCAAGTATTTGTGTTCAGGTACATACTATAACAGGGGCAGATTTCGTTGAAAAAATAAAAAGCAGCCGTGGCTATTAACAAAGGCGAGATAAAGATCACCGGATCTGACAATGTAATATGCGGTTATTTCTTACATGATCTCAATATTATACGCAAGGCTTCCTCGCGCACAGGTGAGACCATGCGTCATAATGCGGCCTACGATTCATTCCGGAAAAGCTCGGTAAGGTTAAAGGATGCGTCTCCGGTGGCAGCCGGACTGTACCATCAGCTTCCAAAAGATCTGAAGCAATTTTCTCTTTACCGGCAACTGACGGGTGAAACGATCAAAATGCTCAAAGAGGGGATGGACAAAACGCTGATTACTGAATTGTTATACAAACAACATATAGAACCGAGATTGCTGCACCCGGAGAATTATCCACCAGTAGAACTTAGATTGAATCGCCAAAGGACCAGAGGCAAACATGTCTATGCGGGCAGGCTGAAAGAATTTCCAGAATTCCAAACCTGGAAGATCCCTGAAACTGAAGACAAAAAGTGATAAAATTATTTATGCAATGGGCTGTTTAAAAGGGAAGACGTCATGCTGCATGACGATTCCAGATAATGGATGCAGCGGGCCGTTGTCTGAATAGATAGTAAAAAACAAGCAAGATTTGAGATGAACTGTTCGATACGGACGATGTTCAAACGGATTTCAAGCGAATCTTAAGCGAATCTTAGACGGGATAATATTAAATTCGTACATTATTCACCCGCCTCTTTAAAGAGAACCTGCAATGGAACGATGATACCCCTTAGAACCGATCAATTCAGCCAGCTCGCTTTTGAAATCCTGTCCGTTTTTTAACTGTTCCAGTATAAACTGGAAATCATATTTGGGCTGCCAGCCAAGTTCTTTTCTTGCTTTTTTATTTACATAGACCCGGCCGATCGCAGGAAACATTTTCCAGCCGAGGCCCGCGTATATCTTTTCAAATTCGGGATATAAAGACTTTACTATTTCATGTGCATTTTTCCTTAACGCCCATACATGATCCTGTTGAAATGGAGTGGTTGCACTGATAATGTATTTACTGAATCCGATTTGTGATGCCTTTTCCATTGCTAACAGATGAGCGCTAACCACATCTTCCGTATCGACACGCCGGTATAAATACTCATTGGCCTTGGCATTTGCATCTGTATAACTTGTTGCGATCGCATGATCATCATCTTCTTCCGGGAAAAAACGGGAGGTCTTCAACACAAGACAAGGCATATGATGGTT
>DASSGT010000712.1:0-2515 GCA_035693345.1 Puia sp.
GCTGGTGTAGGCAAGACCTTCCGCATGCTGCAGGAGACCCATGCTTTACTGAGAAATGGCGTTGAAGTAAAGATCGGTTATATCGAAACACATAACCGGAAAGAAACGTATGATCTCCTGGAAGGCTTGCCTTTAATACCCCGCAGAAAATTATTTTACAAGGGTAAGGAACTCGAAGAATTTGATGTGCAGGCAGTCCTGAACCTGCATCCGGAAATTGTTGTTGTAGATGAACTGGCCCATACCAATATCGAAGGCAGCAAAAATGAAAAGCGATGGCAGGATGTGATGGACATACTGGATGCGGGCATTAATGTAATCTCTGCCGTCAATATCCAGCATATTGAAAGTCTTCAGCAGGAAGTCAAATTAATAACAGGTATTGAAGTTGCAGAACGCATTCCGGATAGTATCGTCAAAGCAGCCGATGAAGTGGTCAATATTGATCTTACGGCAGACGAGCTCGTTACCCGGCTGAAAGAAGGTAAAATCTATACCAGGGATAAGATTGAAACCGCCACCCGGAATTTCTTTCAGTCAGATAAAATCCTGCAGCTGCGTGAACTTGCGCTGAAAGAAGTTGCTTCGCAGGTTGAGAGAAAAATCGAGACCGAATTACCCCGGGGTGCACATTTAAAGCCCGAAAACTTTTTATCCTGCATCAGCAGCAATCACGAAACAGCTTCCAGGGTCATTCGCAAGACGGCCAGACTTGCATCTTATTATCATTCCAAATGGTATTTGTTATACGTCCAGACTTCCAGGGAAGATGGCGATAAAATTGGTCTGGCTGCCCAACGGCATCTGATCAATAATTTTAAACTGGCAACCCAGCTCGGCGCAGAGGTTGTACGGGTAAAGCAGGATAATATAGCCAGCGCCATTATTGAAACAGCCGAATCAAGATCTATCACAACGGTTTGCATTGGCAAGCCACACCTTAATCTCTTTAAAATCATCATGCATACAGGGGCCTTTAACCGGCTGCTTAATAAATTATCCGCCGCCAATATTGATGTGGTGATTCTTTCATAATAATAAAAATGCGACTTAAAACAAAATTATCCGCCGGCTTAACATTTCTATTTACCGTGATCCTGGTATTTGGAATTCTGGGCATCGTCAGCATCAGCCGTTTAAGTCATGAATCGAATCAGGTACTGGAAAACAATCATGAGTCGATCGTGTATACCAATAATATGTTCAAGGCGCTGGACAATATCGGAACCCAAAAGGATGCGTTGGAGATATTTGAGGAGAACCTCCGCAAGCAGGAAAATAATATCACAGAAATCGGCGAAAGAGAAGTGACACAGGAACTCCGCCAGGATTTCAATGAATTAAAGGTAAATCCGGCAGATCCAACCAACTATCCTCAAATCAGATCTTCACTGACAAGGATTCTGGATTTAAATGAGATGGCCATTATCAGAAAACACAGAGCCGCACAACATATGGCGGATAATGCCCAATTCTGGCTGACCATTATATTCACCATTCTGATACTGGTATCATTCACCTTTATTTTTAATCTCCCGGGCATCATTTCAAACCCTATACTTAAATTATCTGAAGGAATCAAAGGCATTGCAAACAAAGACTATTCAAGCCGTATCGTTATCCGGCAACATGATGAATTTGGCGAACTCGCCAGGTCGTTCAATGATATGGCCGAAAAACTCGATGAATATGAACACAGTAATTTATCACAGATAAAATTCGAGAAAAGCCGTATTGAAACCATTATTGATCAGATGCGGGACGGAATCATTGGTTTTGATGAAAATCGCAGAATACTTTTTTTGAATGTGGTGGCTGAAAAGTTACTGGGTGTAAAGGAGGCCGATATCATTGGAAAATACGCGCCCGATGTTGCGCTGAAGAATGATCTGATGAGAACACTTCTGCAGGAAACAAATGATAAACAGGAATTAAAAATATATGCCGACAATAAAGAAAGCTATTTTAACAAAGATGTTTTAAACGTTACCAGTAACGGTGTAATCATCGGACAAGTGATCGTGCTCAGAAATATTACCATCTTTCACGAACTGAGTGAAGCCAAGACAAATTTTGTTGCAACCATATCGCATGAACTGAAAACTCCGATCTCATCGATTAAGCTAAGTGCCCAGTTACTGGCCGGAGGTAAAGTGGGTATCCTTACACCTGAACAAAAAGAACTGCTCGACAGCATCCGGGACGACAGTGACCGGCTGCTGAATATAACCGGTGAACTTTTGAATATGACCCAGCTGGAAACGGGTCAGATCCAACTGAAGCTGGTACCGACAGAATCCAAACAGATTGTTGACCAGGCTCTTCAGGCTGTGCAAATGCAGGCAACCCAGCGGCACATCACGTTCGAACTGGAAATGGATCCACACATTCCTTATATACTGTCAGACGCAGAAAAGAGCACATGGGTTTTGATAAACTTTTTAACCAATGCCGTTAAATACTCACCAGAGGGTAATGTTGTTCACGTAGCTGTACATAAAAAAAACGGATCTGT
>DASSGT010000713.1:0-3819 GCA_035693345.1 Puia sp.
GAATATGCCGGTATCTTATTGCACTGCGCTACCGGATAACTATTTATCAAAGGATATTCTTGTTGGGTTGAAGGAAAGAAATATCATCACCGATACCATTTTGTTTTCCGGTAACCGCATCGGCAGTTATTATCTGGCACAGGGCACAGATCTGAAAAATAATGCGGTGGTCTACGATCGTGGCCATTCTTCTTTTGGTGAACTGAAAAAAGGAATGATAAACTGGGATCATGTACTCCATGATATTTCCTGGTTTCATTTTAGTGCCATCAGTCCTGCTTTGAACGAATCGGTTGCTGCCGTTTGCCTGGAGGCTTTGCAGGCAGCATCCAAAAGAAATATCATCATTTCCATCGACCTGAATCACCGCGCGAAATTATGGGGGCATAGAAATCCACACAATTTAATGGCGGAACTGCTTCCCTATTGCGATGTTGTGATGGGCAATATCTGGTCGGCACACGATCTTCTGGGCATTCCCCTGGATACACATTTGACAGAGACAAATAATAAAACGGCTTATCTTCAGCATGCACATCAGACCTCCGTTAAAATTATGAAGAGGTTTGCGCGCGTTAAACATGTAGCCTGCACATTTCGATTTGAGGAAGGCGAGCAGGGGATATCATATTACGCATCCCTGTATTCAGCACATCATTGGACAGATTCAACCGTATACCGCAGTGAACATATTTTGGATAAGGTGGGAACAGGGGATTGTTTTATGGCGGGATTAATTTATGGATTATATAAACAAATCCCCGAACAGGAGATTATTCAGTTTGCGACTGCGGCTGCATTTGGAAAATTTTTTGAAAAAGGAGATGCCACCAGCCAGGATCTGAATGTGATATCAGAAAGAATTAAGCAATATGAATAGAGAAAAAATTATTCAGGCAATCATTCACCAGGGCGTTCTTCCTTTATATTTCCATCCGGATGAAGAAACAAGCATTAAAATTCTTCAGGCTTTGTATGCATCGGGCATTCGCGTGGTGGAATATACGAATCGCGGCAAACAGGCCCTCAGGAATTTCAGAACCATAAAAAAGGAAACATACAGACAGTTTCCGGATCTGATTCTGGGGCTCGGAACGGTCATAGATCCAAAAACTGCCGCCAAGGGAATTCAGAATGGAGCGGATTTTCTGGTAAGTCCCGGTTATACACGGGACTTGTCAAAATTTGCCGACAATGAAAATAAGCTTTGGATCCCCGGTTGCATTACACCAACCGAATTATTCCTTGCACAGGATGACGGCCTCCAACTCGTAAAATTATTTCCTGCTAATACTGTCGGTCCTGGTTTTGTGCAATCCGTAAAAGAAGTTTTCCCGGATCTTTTATATATGCCTACTGGTGGCGTTAATAGTGAAAATCTGGAATCCTGGTTCAGGGCCGGTGTTTCAGCAGTTGGGATGGGCGGCAGTCTGATCAGTCATGAAATAATGGAACAGAAAAATTTCGATCTTTTAAAATTGAATACCGGCACGGTATTAAAACAAATCGCCGCTATCAGGTCCACTCCGGCATAAAAATGAAACATATCATGCGGCAACCAATGGGCAGATACCGATGGGTAGTTGTCAGTCTGCTTTTTTTTGCAACGACAATCAATTATCTGGACAGGCAGGTGATTGGTTTGCTGAAAGATAATCTGGCAAATGATTTCAGATGGTCCGAAAAAGACTACAGCCGCATCGTTATGGCATTTACAACGGCATATGCCATTGCATTGATGTTATTCGGTCGACTGATTGACAAGATTGGTACCCGGCTGGGTTATGCGATATCTATTGTCATCTGGAGTGTTGCAGCCATGTTTCACGCACTGGCAACAAGTACCCTTGGTTTCGGAATTGCGAGAACGGCCCTTGGTCTTGGCGAAGCCGGCAATTTTCCCGCTGCTGTTAAAGCAGTTGCCGAATGGTTTCCAAAAAAGGACAGGGCGCTGGCAACGGGAATTTTTAACAGCGGAACCAATATGGCTGCTATTATCGGTCCGCCGCTGATTGCATGGATTTTTTCACATTACGGATGGCAGGAAGCGTTTGTCTGGACCGGTTCCCTGGGATTTATCTGGTTGATTTTCTGGTGGTGGTTGTACGAGATTCCTTCAAAACAAAAAAGGATTACGAAGGAAGAATTCGAATACATCCACAGCGACAAAAACGAAGATGCCGATCACGAATCTCAAAAGCCAGGCTGGTCAGCATTGTTCCGCCTGAAAAAAACATGGGCCATCATATTTGGAAAATTCCTGACAGATCCTGTCTGGTGGTTTTATCTTTTCTGGATTCCTTCTTATTTTAATACTACCTATCATTTGAATCTGACAAGCTCAGCCATTCATGTGTCCACCGTTTATATTGTTGCGAGCTTTGGAAGTATTCTGGGTGGTTATTTATCCGGATGGCTGATCAGGAGGGGCTTTCCGATTTACAAGGCAAGGAAATATTCCATGTTCATCTTTGCCTGTTGCGTAGTTCCTATTTTCTTTGTCAGGTATACAAATGGAATATGGCCGGCAGTCTGGCTGATCAGTCTGGCAGCTGCTGCACATCAGGCATGGAGTGCGACGATATATACGGTAGCCGGAGATATGTTTCCAAAAAAGATCCTCAGCTCAATCATCGGGATCGGTGGCATGGCCGGATCTGTTGGGGGTATTCTTTTTCCATTTTTGATTGGAATCCTGCTGGATCATTTCAAATTGTTGGGACAGCTGGGTACAGGATACAATATCATTTTTGGTATTTGTGCAGGCGCGTATTTATTGGCGTGGACGATAATGCAAGCCCTGTATAGTGTGGCGAGGGTGAAAGCGTAGAAAAGGTAGGAATTCAAAGTGAAGGGTGGAAATGACAGGGTGATGATGGGAGACTTTTTTGGATTGACGGGTACTATCATAAATTTTTGTTTTCAATAGGTTTATTTTATGCAAAAAATCTTCGGCTAAAAAACACTTTTTCAAACTATCCTTTCCATCCTTCACTTTGAATTCCTACATTTTATACAATCATCACACTCACCACACTGAAAATGATTTAGCTTCGTAATCAAATGAACGACTTCATAGCGGCCCGGTCGCAAATGGCGCTGTCGCTGGCATTTCATATTATCTTTTCCTGCATCGGAATGGTCATGCCATTTTTTATGGCAGTTTCACATTACTATTATTTGAAAACCGGAAAACCCGTTTTTCGCAATATCACCAAAGCCTGGAGTAAGGGTGTTGCCATCTTTTTTGCAACGGGTGCGGTTTCGGGTACAGTACTTTCTTTTGAGCTCGGATTATTATGGCCTGTTTTTATGAAAAATGCCGGCCCCATCTTCGGATTACCGTTTTCACTCGAAGGAACTGCATTCTTTATTGAAGCCATTGCCCTTGGTTTTTATTTATATGGCTGGGGGAAATTTAATAAATGGTTTCACTGGTTCACCGGCGTTGTGGTTGGAGTGAGCGGACTGGTATCCGGCATTCTGGTGGTTGCTGCGAATGCCTGGATGAACAGCCCAGCAGGTTTTGAATTTGCTGACGGGAAATATTTTAATATCGATCCGGTGAAAGCGATGTTTAATGATGCCTGGTTTTCACAGGCGCTGCACATGTGTCTGGCGGCTTTTGTGGCCACCGGATTTGCCGTTGCCGGTGTACATGCGCTGATGGTAGTCAGAAGAAAAAATATCGAATTCCACACAAAGGCATTTCGTATTGCAGCCATATTTGCCTGTATAGCTGCTGTTCTTCAACCGGTCAGCGGCGATCACTCTGCTAAAGATGTTGCACATCGGCAGCCTGCTAAACTGGCTGCGATG
>DASSGT010000714.1:0-3370 GCA_035693345.1 Puia sp.
ATCTGAAATGCAACTCCCACCGCTTCTCCAAAACGGTTTAGTTTTTCAGTCACGGCCTCATCTGCGCTTGTAGAAAAAGCGCCGGCAGCGCAGGAAGATGCCAGGAGCGACGCTGTTTTGTTTCGTATAATTTCAAAATAAACCTGTTCTTCGAGGTTCAGCGTTCTGGCTTTTTCTATCTGTAGCAATTCCCCCTCACTCATTTTTCGTACGGCTCCTGACAATAGTTGCAAAATTCTGAAATCATTATGATCGAGTGATAGTAGTAATCCCTTAGCCAACAGGTAGTCACCCACCAACACCGAGATCTTGTTTTTCCATAATGCATAAGTAGAAAAGAACCCCCTTCTTTCCAGTGATTCATCCACCACATCATCATGAACCAGGGTGGCGGTATGCAGAAGTTCAACAAGAGATGCTGCCCGGTAGGTGGACTCGTTAGTGGGACCGCATAAACGGGCCGACAAAAAGACAAACATGGGCCGGAGCTGTTTTCCCTTGCGGTTCACAATGAAACGCATGATCCGGTCCAGCAGGGGTGCCTGGGATTTGACAGCCTCCCGGAATTTTTTTTCAAAAACAATCAATTCTTCCTTGAGTAATGATTGGGCTAGTAACATAAAATGACCGCCAAATTACTACTTTCTGCCCCCGCGAAGCCAAATACTGGCATACATCTGGATGAATTGGTAATATTCTCTACAATTCTGTGGTTTCCAGCTTATTTAGTAGTAAAAGTTTGCAAATTACACTTTAACTTATATTTTTGTGAAAGTGTAGTATTGTTTTTAATCACGTTCTTCATTACAAACTTCAGTCTATGATAGGGAAAAAGTACGCGGTACTAGCCGGTTGCTTATTGGCTTTTTTTTCACAAAGTTTCGCGCAGGACAATACTTCAGCTGAAAGTAGCAGCAGCTACGATATACGTGATTCCTCATTAATTCCGGCCAAGAGGATCCCCCAGCACAATGAATTTTTAAATAATGCTTATCCTTTTCCCGCCAAACCCCGCAATCAGTGGGAAATTGGTGTAAAGGGCGGCTTATCTACGATTTCAGGGGATGTTCGTGCAGAGCTTCCAACCTTTGGGTTCGGGATACACGCCAGAAAGGCATTAGGTTATACATTTTCTCTTCGCCTGGAGTATGACTATATGACTATGAAGGGCCAGAACTGGCAGCCTTCGTATTATGGTTATGCTGCGAATCCACAAATCAAGCAATATTACAACCCGGGCATTGGCGGTACCCCGGTGTTCTATAATTATAAGTCAACAATACAATCCCTCTCCATCCAGGGTATAGCCACTTTGAACAATATAAATTTCCACAGGGCTAAATCAAACATTGCTGTTTATGCACTGGGTGGTATTGGTGTGGCAACTTATAGTACATTCTATGATTTACTAAATGGAAATACGCCCTATGATTATAGCCAGATTGTAAACCAGTTTGGAGCAGGCGGATTTACACATGCCAACCGTAAACAGATTAGAAGTGCTTTGAAGAATTTGCAAGACGGATCCTATGAAACAATGGCCCAGCGCGATCCTTCCCAGAATACCGTTTTCGGAGGAACTCCGATTGCCCCCGTTGTTGAAATTGGCGGTGGTATTGAATACAAACTCTCAAACAAGTTTAATATCGCGCTGGAAGATAAAGTGTCCATTACAAAAACTGACCTGTTAGATGGCCAGGAATGGCAGGAAACAGGTTCTACCACGGTACATGCCCTTACATCTAATTTTGATTCCTATAATTTTCTTTCCCTTGGCCTGAATTATAATATCGGACGAAGAGCCGTTGAACCACTATGGTGGATCAATCCGCTGGATTATGCCTACAGCGAACTGAACGCTCCCCGTCATATGAAGCTGCCAAAACCCGTGCTGGATGATGCGGATGGCGACGGGGTAACCGACCAGTTCGACCACGAACCAAATACGCCGGCCGGCTGTCCCGTTGATACTCATGGAGTTAGCCGTGATACGGATGGTGATGGTGTGCCGGATTGCAAGGATAAGGAACTTATTACGCCAACACAATGTCAGCCAGTCGATGCAGACGGTGTAGGTAAATGTCCGGATCCTGCATGTTGCAAGGAAATCAATGCCAGACTGGATTCTGGTGGTCTTGGAACCGGAGGCAGAGGTCGCTGTTCTATCGGTGATCTGCCAAGTATTGTGTTCAAAGGCAGAAGTGTAACGCTCAGCAAAGATGGAAAAGCCCTGGCTTCCACTGTCGCTGAAAAGATGAGAAATAATCCGGCTTGTAAAGTGGCCGTAATCGGTTATGGTGAATCCAGCAAAACAGCCCAACAGCTCAGTTGGGATCGTGTTAATGAGGTGATCAAATATCTGGTTGAAAAAGAAGGTATCAACTCAGACCGGTTCATCTTCCGCTATGGTCAGACCGGTGGAGATGAAAATACTATTGATATTAAGGACGGAACGGGCGAAGAAGGACCTAATACGGTTCCTGCTCCGCATCCGAACCTGCGTAAGAGATAACCCGTAAGGGAAACGAGATGGTCCTGTTCCGCTTTGGCAGAACGGGACCATCTTTTTTAATGCATTTATTTTAACATTAATGGCTGCGGAACCGCAGGAAAACGCCCTATTTTCGTTTTCTTACCTAAAAATTGTAATTTCGCAGGCTTCATGAGATCATTATTCCTTGCATTTACCCTTTTGGTGGCTTTTAGTTCCTGCTCCCTGTTTAAAAAATCAAGCGGGCCACCAACCAGTTTCAACAAGATCCTGAAGAGCACCGACTATACTTTCAAGTATCAGATGGCTGAAAAATATTATCTGGCTAAGGATTACAATCATGCCCAGATTCTGTATGATGATCTTTACCGTGTGATGAAGGGGTCTGAGCATTTTGAAGATATCTGGTATAAATATGCCTATTGCGCTTTTTATCTGAAGGATTATATCAATGCTGAAAATCTTTTCAAGGGATTTGCCGAAGCCTTCCCAAACAGCCCAAAGGCTGATGAAATGGAATATATGCGGGCTTTCTGCTTTTGGAAGCAGTCACCTAAGTATCAGCTCGATCAAACCAATACGACCAAGGCGATGGGATTTATGCAGGCATTCATCGCCCAGCACCCCAATTCCGACAAAGTGAAGGAGGCGACCCAGATCATTGAAGAGTGCCGGGCTAAACTGGAAGAAAAGGATTTTGAAGCCGCTAAACTTTATTTTAATCTCAGGGAAACTAATATCGCTTATTTAAAAGCGGCTACACTCACTTTCAATACCCTGATGAACACCTATCCTGACTCTCAGTTCAGTGACGAGTACAAATTATATATTATCAAATCAGAATATCTCTATGCGCTGGGCAGTATGGAAGAAAAGAAA
>DASSGT010000715.1:0-2733 GCA_035693345.1 Puia sp.
CTTCGCATTTGTTTTCGCTTTTACAAAATCCGGGGTTAAGAATGAATGGGAAATACTTTTTAATGGTAGGAATCTGAAGGGGTGGGACACATACATCGGGCCGGATCTCAATGACAGCGGGAAATTCATCAGTGCTCTGCCCATCGGTTTGAACAATGACCCACGTCATGTATTCACCATTGTAAAAGCAGATGGCGAAAACCTGATACGGATATCCGGTGAGAACTGGGGTGCAATCTCAACCGTGAAGGAATACGAAAACTATCATTTTCAGTTGCAATTTAAATGGGGAACACTGACCTGGGGGCAAAAAAAGGGAAAGAAAAAAGACAGTGGTTTGCTTTATCATTCAGTTGGAAAGCGGGGTGCAGACTATGGCGCCTGGATGCGTTCGCAGGAGTTCCAGATTGAGGAAACCAATACAGGTGACTATTGGGGTGTTGCAGGTGGTATGGCCGATATACCCGTTGTCAAAAAATCAGACACAGAATATGACTATAATCCCAAAGGTGAATTCATAACTTTTAAAGAAGGCGGAAAGGTCGGCCGTCGTTGTTTTAAAATGATGGACGCGGAAAATCCAACCGGACAGTGGAATACGCTGGACCTATATTGCCATGGCGACACCAGCATGCATGTTGTAAATGGAAAACTGGTAATGATATTATACCGTAATAAACAAAATGATAACGGAACAGAAACACCGCTGGTGAAAGGGAAAATTCAGATTCAATCTGAAGGTGCCGAAATATTTTACCGGCAGTTAAAAATTCAGCCGATCAGGCAATTGCCGGCGGAGTTTTTACAATAAACATAAAACACAAAAAGCTCCTGCCAACTGCAGGAGCTTTTTTATGGGACATGGACAATGTTATTTATTTCTTTTTCAAATATTTTGGTTCATGGGAAGAGGCCCGGTAAATGGTAGATTAATTTTAGACGAAATGACTATAACATTCATCCGGAAATTCCCCGTCGCAATCTATTTCGGACTGACATTTTTTATTTCGTGGACAGGTGCCTTCCTTTTGGTTGCCAATAAAATTATTAAAAATGAGCCCATAACTACATTGGACGGCATTTTGATGTTTCCGATCATGTTATTGGGTCCCGTCATTTCGGGGATCTTAATGAATTACGCTCTGGGGAAACGATCCGCAGTCAGGGAGCTTTTTGGAAGAATGAAACTTTCCCGCACAAAGAATGCCTGGTTGCTTTCTCTTCTTATTCCGCCTCTTCTGATATTTATCGCATTGCTCGCTCTTTCTGTTTTTATATCCAAAGAATATGAACCGGGATTTTTTTTAATGGGGATATTATTTGGAATACCTGCAGGTTTCCTGGAAGAACTGGGGTGGATGGGCTTTGCATTCCCCCAAATGATCAGGTTCCGATCTGCATTCAATAGCAGCATAGTACTGGGTTTGATATGGAGCGTCTGGCATTTGCCGGTTATCAATTTTCTGGGAGCTGCAAGTCCGCATGGGTCGTATTGGTTTATTTATTTTCTTTCATTTGCGACCGTGATGACTGCCATGCGGGTTATCATCGCCTGGGTTTATGTTAACAGCCATAGCTTATTACTGTGTCAATTATTGCATATCAGTTCAACGGGATTCCTGGTTGTTTTTAGTCCTTCGCCCATATCAGGACAACATGAGCCGGTCTGGTATTTCTTTTACGCTTTGTTGTTGTGGGTATTGGTCGGGATGATTTATTATAAATATGGTAAAAACCTCGTTCGGAAGAGCTCCTTATAAACTGCTTAATTTGAAATAGCCCAGGTGAATGATATCATCCTGAAAAGATTCAGCGGGCTGCAGTTCAATCAGGTATTTTTCCTTTTGATCCGGGGACAGCATTTCTTCGATCTCATATAAATCATCCACATCAATGCCGTACTTGTCATCAATATGCGTTTCGGCGCCGGGAAAATGGTTCTCCCTGAAGAAAAGAGTTTGTTTGGCTTCCTGGTACGCGGCAGATCGGTTAACCTTCACCGTTAGCAGATTATAATGCTGCTCTTCGAATTTGTTTTCCTGGTAGCCACCCAGGTTGATAAAGAACAATCTGGGTGCCTGATGGGATATTTCATCCTGACCACGGGAAAGGATCCTGATTTGGAAACCGTCTACCTGGTTCACTTCACGCCACGCATCAATATGTATTTTTTCCGGCCCGGGCCAGAATCGTTGGATCTCCGGAACCAGTTCCCTCAACTCCGAAGCAATACCAAAGAAAATATCGTGTTGTTCAATATGTCTTCCGGGCGGTTTACAACCCAGTAATAACATATATAATGTAAGAGGATTCATACGGATAAAATATCGCCTGAATATTACGTAACTGTCTCAAATTTAATGTATTAAAGGCTGTTCCGGTATATAATTTAATTTGTTTTAAAACGTTATTAAGAAGATTCCTTTTGAATAACCAACCCCTGCCATTATGAAAAAATATCTACTCCTTTTAATGATTGCCGCCGGATTATCTTCATCTGCCTACAGCCAGTTGATGGTGAGCAAGATGCTCGGAAAAAATGCTGACAACTCACAACTGGGTTATGGTTTTTTTACATTTCTTGATTTCCCTCTTAATAATGAAAATACGAGTATCCGGCTGGAATTGTTGGATATGGCGTATTATCCACAAAAAAATACAGATATCTATAGTCCCATCGGATATCTTTCTATCAAGGCGGGTTATAAATATGTATTCAGCGAAGACCAGGCC
>DASSGT010000716.1:0-7599 GCA_035693345.1 Puia sp.
ACGGTTACACTTCCAGACTTCCAGTCTTCCACACTTTCATACTTGTACGTTGTGTTCATACCATTTTTCCTTTGATTGCGATGAAGCTACCACACTATCGATAAATGCCATTCCGCGAATGCCATCGTCTACTCCCGGGAAATCGAGACTTTCGGGAGAAGCTTTTGTTCCGTCAATTCTTGCGGTGAGTGTTTGCGCAAAATTGCGATAGATATTTGCGAATGCTTCCAGGTATCCTTCCGGATGTCCGCCTGGTACACGCAGATTATGCGTTGCGTATGTTGAAAGAGGTTCCTTATATCCCACGCCCGCACGGAAAATCTGAGTCGGTTGATCAAGCCATCGAACGATGAGTGAATTGGGTTCCTGCTGCTGCCATTCCATTCCGCCCTTTTCCCCATAGATCCTGATGCGCAGCGCGTTTTCTTCTCCGGCGGCCACCTGCGAAGCCATGAGCACGCCATTAGCTCCATTATCAAATTTGAGTAATACATTTCCATCGTCGTCCAGTGGCCGGCCCTCTACGACAATATTTAGCTCCGCACAGATTTTTGTTATTTTCAATCCGCTGATATACTCTGCCAGGTGGGCTGCATGAGTGCCGATATCTCCCATACAGCCGCTCTTACCTGAACGCTTAGGATCAGTTCTCCAGGCGGCCTGCGCGTTGCCTTCCCGTTCTGTAAGTTTACTGAGCCAGCCCTGAGGATATTCAACCCAGATTTTGCGGACTTTTCCGAGCACATTGTTTTTTATCATCTGCCTTGCCTGTTTCACCATCGGATATCCGGAATATGTGTGCGTAAGGCAAAGAATCAGGCCGGTTTCCTCCACCTTCTTTTTTAATTTCTTTGCTTCCTCCAGTGTAAATGCAATCGGTTTTTCGATCACCACATGAAATCCCTTTTCCAGCGCCAGCATTGCGGGAGCAAAATGCGCAAAATTCGGAGTGACGATGGTGACGAAATCAATTCTTTTATCCGGCGGAAGTTTACTTTCCTTTTCCATCATTTCTTCAAAATTCAGATAGGTGCGATCCGGCGAAAGAAATAACATTTCACCCGAGGCTTTCGCTATTTCGGGATTTATACTCAGAGCACCACAGGTAACTTCTACCAGACCATCCATATGTGCGGCAATACGGTGAACGGCACCAATAAAAGCATCCTTACCACCACCCACCATACCCATGCGTAATTTTCTGTTCATATAGGCGATTTTAATATTTTTCTGTGTTTCGGGTTTATATTTTTGCAACCGCTATTCCTGAGCAGTTGTAAAGATAAGTGTGCACAGCTAACAAAAAACCATTCGTAAGACAGAAATCGGAATCCGAATCTGAAGGAAACCAGGAGAGAAAAACGGTCTGCGCACCATATGTATATTGTCATGTACGCCGGGTTTGCATGAGTTGAAATTGATTTTAATAATTTTCAGATGTAAATCATTCCGGAGCCCGATCAGGGGACCATTCGGATGTTTTGAATGCTACAAATAATGTTTCAAGATCATTTATTCAACTGATTCCACCTGAGCCCGAGTCTTTTACACAGTTGGCCCGGTTTGTTTTTTATTTCCTGGAATAAAAAATTACATTTACTTTTCTTTCTGATCAACGGAATCCTGACGATTCAAATTAAAACGATTGCTATGACTTCCAACGCCATTCCGCGCAAAGAGTTATTTACAGCCAGCTGTCTGGCTTTACTGGTCACTTCACTTTCTTTTGGCATAAGGGCCGGTATACTCGGCAAACTCGGGACTGAATTTCATCTGAATGCTTCTGAGCTGGGAACCATTGCAGCGACGGCATTCTGGGGATTCCCATTAGCGGTTGTGATCGGTGGATTCATTGTCGATATCATCGGTATGAAAAAGCTGCTGGTCATGGCGTTTATTTTTCACCTGACAGGCATCATTCTGACGATCGCATCCACCGGTTATTGGACCCTGTTTATTTCTACTTTATTGATAGGTATAGCCAATGGAACCGTTGAGGCCGCCTGTAACCCACTGGTCGCATCATTATTTCCCGAGAATAAAACAACCAAGCTGAATCATTTTCATCTCTGGTTTCCGGGAGGAATTGTCATCGGGACACTTATCGTTTTCTTTCTGAATAAATTTGGCGTTTCATGGCAGATAGAAGTGGGCATTATGCTTATCCCTACCCTTATCTATGGTTATTTATTTTCTAAACTGAAATTCCCTGTTACGGAGCGCGTTGCCGCCGGTGTATCCAGTTCTACCATGTATAAATCCATATTCACCGGATTGTTTTTATTTATGATCCTCTGCATGTTTGGTACGGCCATTACTGAACTGTTTACGGGCCAGTGGATCGATGTATTATTAAAGAATGTCACCGACAATGCATTGCTGATATTAACCCTGGATACCGGTGTAATGGTGGTAGGCAGGGCTTTTGCCGGCCCGGTTGTGAAACAGTTTTCGCCACAGGGTGTTTTACTTATATCGTCCATACTGGCCACTATTGGTTTATACCTTCTCGGTCATACGACGGGAAACATGATATTTATTGGCGCATTGGTTTTTGGTATGGGTGTATGTTATTTCTGGCCTACCATGCTTGGGTTTGTTTCCGAAAATCTGCCAAAAACCGGAGCTGTCGGCATGAATCTGATGGGTGGTGCGGGTATGTTTGCTGTATCCATCTATATGATATTTATGGGGAAGCATTACGATGCCATCGTGGCAAGCAAACTTCCGGCCGGTGCCAGTCTGCAATCTTATATTCAGGCCCCGCCCGGATCGGAAATGGCCAATACTTTATTTGAAGCAAATAAGGCTGCGGGACCGGCGATCATCAATTTTACCATGATGATTCCGCTTTGTCTGATCGTGGCATTTGCCGGGTTGAATGTATACATGCGCGGACGCAAAAGACCTGATATCCTGGCCGCTGCTTCCGCTGGTCATTAAATTCTTTTTCATCCGTTTTCATTTCGTACATTCATTTTCTTTAAGGCATGAATCCTCCCTCATCCAGGCGTAAACTGATT
Source organism: Puia sp. (assembly GCA_035693345.1). Classification (GTDB taxonomy): domain Bacteria; phylum Bacteroidota; class Bacteroidia; order Chitinophagales; family Chitinophagaceae; genus Puia. The sequence continues at coordinate 3,024 of DASSGT010000716.1, forward strand.
AAAAATATGATTGCCGGTTCTGCGGTCCTGGCTACCGGAACCCAGATACTTTCATCATATACACCTGATCCAAAATCAGCCGAAGAATTGAAACTGAAAGGGAATATCCATCATTCTGTATGTCGCTGGTGTTATGATTCAATACCCCTGGAGTCTTTTTGCAAGTCGGTAAAAGAAATCGGTATCCCCGCCATTGATCTTGTGCCTCCGAAAGACTGGCCCATGCTCCAGAAATATGGATTATACAGTTCGATGTGCTATGTGGCGGGTGATGTGAGTCTGACAGATGGATTTGCCGAATCAAACTTTCATGCCAAATTAATTCCCCAGTATCTCGAAGTGATTCCGCTGATGAAAGCGGCCGGATATACCGATGTCATTTGTTTCAGCGGCAGCCGAAGGGGCATGGACAATGAAACCGGTTGGAAAAACTGCGTAAAAGGTCTTCAGCAGATTTTGCCTCTGGCAGAAAAAAACGGTATCACCGTTCAAATGGAATTACTCAACAGTAAGTTGAATCATAAGGACTATATGTGCGACCGCACGCCCTGGGGTGTGGAGCTTTGTAAAAGACTGGGCAGTCCCAACTTCAAATTGCTTTATGACATCTATCATATGCAGATAGATGAAGGCGACGTGATTCAGACCATTCATGACAATCATGAATACATCGGACATTATCATACCGGTGGTGTGCCCGGCAGACATGAAATCGATGAGACACAGGAATTATATTATCCTGCCATCATGAAAGCCATACTGGCAACCGGTTTTCAGGGTTACGTTGCCCAGGAATTTATTCCGGCAGCACAGGACAAAATCGGCTCATTGAAAAAAGCAGTGGACATTTGTGATATATAAAATACTAAACGACACATCATGGCAGACAATGTTTATGACGCAATTGTAATAGGATCGGGCATCAGCGGTGGATGGGCTGCAAAAGAACTCTGCGAAAAAGGACTGAAAACGATTATGCTGGAGAGGGGAGAAAATATCGAGCATGTAAAAGACTATGTAAACGCAAACAAGGAAGCCTGGAATTACCCGCACCGAAATCGCCGGACGCAAGAAATGATAAAAGACTATCCTGTACTCAAAAGAGATTATCCTTTAAGTGAAGCCAACCTGAATTATTGGGTGAAAGACTGGGAGAGCCCTTATACAGAGATCAAGCGTTTTGACTGGTTCCGCGGATATCATGTGGGCGGACGCTCACTGATGTGGGGAAGGCAAAGTTATCGGTGGAGTGACCATGACTTTGAGGCAAATGCCCGGGACGGGCACGGGGTTGACTGGCCTGTCCGGTATAAAGAAATAGCGCCCTGGTATGACTATGTTGAAAAGTTTGCAGGTATCAGCGGGAACAGGGACGGACTTGATATTTTACCCGATGGACAATTTATGCCACCGATGGATATGACCTGTGCGGAAAAAGATTTTTCTGTGAAATTAAAGGATCAGTTCAAAGGTACGCGTCATGTGATCATTGGGAGAACTGCCAATATCACTCAGCCACTCGAAGGTAGAACCAATTGCCAGTTCAGAAATAAATGTGCGCTGGGATGTCCGTTTGGTGCTTATTTCAGCACTCAATCCTCAACCCTCCCGGCTGCGATTAAAACAGGAAATCTGACTGTTCGTCCCTGGGCAATCGTGACAAAAATTCTATACGATAAGGATAAAAAAAGAGCGACGGGCGTTGAAGTATTGGACGGTCAGACTAACAAGACGTACACTTACAATGCAAAAATTATATTTCTGAATGCCTCCACTCTAAACAGTGCATGGGTCCTGATGAATTCAGCGACGGACATCTGGCCGGACGGATTGGGAAGCAGCAGCGGCGAACTCGGACATAATATCATGGATCATCATCTCGGTGTAGGAGCGGGCGGTACGGTTGAAGGATTTGAGGATAAATATTATTACGGAAGAAGGGCAAACGGCATTTACATTCCGCAGTTCAGAAATGTCGGCGGCGACAAACGTGATTATTTGCGTGCCTTTGGATATCAGGGTGGTGGCGGCCGCTCAGGTTTTTTGCGCAGTCCGGAAGAAATTACCATCGGTGCCGGATTGAAAGATGCACTTTCGGAACCGGGTGCATGGTCCATCCACCTCGGTGGATTTGGAGAAACACTGCCTTATCATGAAAACAAAATAACCCTTGATAAGACGAAAAAAGATAAATGGGGATTGAATGTGCTGGCAATGGACGTAGAATATAAGGACAATGAAAAGAGGATGCGTGTAGATATGAAGAATGATGCGATGGAAATGCTCACCGCTGCCGGCCTGAAAGATGTAAAGGGGTTCGACGGAGATGGTACGCTGGGAAGAGGAATTCATGAAATGGGTTCGGCGCGTATGGGCAAGGATCCGAAAACATCCGTATTAAACAAGTATAATCAGGTTTGGGATGCACCCAACGTTTTTGTTACCGACGGTTCTTTCATGGCTTCTGCATCCTGTGTGAATCCATCGCTTTCATATATGGCGTTCACTGCAAGGGCAGTGGATCATGCGGCATCTGAACTGAAGAAAGGGAACATTTAACACTAAGACACTAACTTTATAACAAGTCTGGAAGACTGGAAGACTGGAAGTCGGGATGTAAAATAAAAATTATAAAAATAAATAATCATGAATAGAAGAGAAGCACTATCATCCGTAGCGTTGCTGCTCGGGGGTACTCTGATTGGTTCTGAAATGTTCCTTTCCGGCTGTACCAATGAGAATAAAAAAATCGGAACTGCGGGTCTTGATTTTTCTCCCGAAGATATTTCGTTTCTGGATGAAGTGGGAGATACCATCATTCCCGCAACTGATACACCGGGGGCCAAGGATGCCAAGATCGGAGAATTCATGCATACGATCGTAAGGGATTGCTATAACAAAACTGACCAGGATATTTTCATCGCCGGTATGGGAAAACTCAATGAAGCCGGCAAATCCATGAATGGAAAATATTTTCTGGAATCCAGTCCGGAAGAACGTAAGAATTTACTGATAGCACTGGATAAAGAACAAAAAGATTATACTGCTAAGAAAAAAGCAACTGATCCTCCGCACTATTTCCGCATGATGAAGGAACTGACCATCTGGGGTTATTTTACGTCAGAACCAGGCGCAACCAAGGCGCTGAGATACGTTGCGGTGCCCGGCAGATATGAAGGATGTATCCCATATAAAAAAGGTGATAAAGCCTGGGCGACTTAGAGTGAGAAGCGTTATTTTGTTTTAGTCTCCAGTCTTTGTTTCAATGCTTCCAGAGACTGGGATTGCTTGTCATATAAACTTTGCTGTGTCGCCCTGTCTTTGGTATTATCTTCCAGATCAGCTTTGTAATTCCTTATTTTTTTCTCATAATCTGCCTGATTATCAAGCAGTTTATCCATTTTCTTATGTGCTTTGGCAAGAGCATCCTGGTCTCCGGTCGCCGTGTTGTTTATTACGGTTGTCTGTTTTGTCTGATCAATTTTATTCTGTGCCAGATCGCCTTCATAACTCCTGATTTTTTTTGCAATATCTCCCGAATCATTTTTTAAGCTGGTGAGTTTGTCTCCGATTTTATCCAGGGCCTTTTGCTGAATCTGAATCTGCTGAGTCAGAGAATAACGACGAATTTGATTCACCATGCTGTCCAGGAAAACCATTGATTTGGATACATAGGAACTGTCTTCTTCAGTGGCGGGCGAGAGGGTTGCTTCTTTTTTTACCGGTATCAGTGTGACAATGGTTATGTCTTTTTCAGAACGACTTTTCTTGTCGATGTTGAAATAGGCATCTGAATATGTGGTTGAGCCTTCTTCCAAGGGAACTGATCTGAAGATGATGAAATCTTTATAATGTGCGTCTTTGTATCCCTTACTCTTCATATAGTCTTTAACAGCTTCGGTAACCACATCTTCTTCAAAGGGTACCTGTACTGCTGCAGCACCGTAATTATTCTTCTGAAAAGTGAAGGTCGTTTTATACGGTTGGGCATTTATCGATCCGGCAAAAAGCAGAGTTGCTGAAAATAGTAAAAGATGATTACGCATATTTGAAGTTTTGGTTGGCCACTTGACTCAGATCAAGTTGCTGCAAACTTACTTCAAGTTTAATTATAAAAAAGGCCCGGATGTCTATTACAACAAACCGGGCCTGAAGATATTCAGACTGCAATCGGAGCCTAACAAATAATTTTATCTGGTAGAGCCGTAACCAACATATCCCTGCGTTGCCTTACAACCATTTCTGGAAGAACTGTTGTAAGTAGCGCATGATGTAAATAAAGTTGCAGCTACTGCGATGATAGCAATAAAAAGTACTGACTTTCTCATTTTCCTGGGTATTTTTAATTAATAATAAGGGCCTGGTTCAGGTAGATCTACCAGGAATTTCAGAGGTACGGAAGTCAAACATAAAGCCAAAAGCGTATAGCTTAAAGCCAGTCAGGAATGGTCGTTTTCGGAGGGAGGATTTGTTGGTTTAAGCTTTCAGCCTTTCGCTTCAAACTTAAAATGGTACTATTCGAAGGATTGATAAACGCTAGAACAAAATAAAACAATATATCTCGTATATGCAATAG
>DASSGT010000717.1:0-13857 GCA_035693345.1 Puia sp.
AGGTTAGCGCTGACAGCTTTTGCTCATTTTGCGTTGTCCCAGGATAATATTCAGTTCTATGATATGGATACAGCTCTTCTGGGTCATAAAGTGGATCCGGTGACGGGCGGTGTGCAGTACAAAGGATATTTTGTGGAAGTCCCCGAAGTGCCGGGAATCGGTGCTGATATCGATGAAAGTTTTTTAAAAAGATGTGAGCAAATAACTGTTTAAGACTAAAATATGACACGATTCGCGGATCGTATATTGTAGATCGTCTATCGATTTACGATACACGATATACGATCCACGATCAATCATCAACCAATAAATTAAAATGCAAAAAACACCAAAGGATTCAAAGATCATCATGACAGAAATCGTACTTCCCAACGATACGAATGTATTTGGCAACCTGATGGGTGGGCGGCTGATGTACTGGATGGATATTGCGGCGGCGCTCTGCGCGGGTAAGCATTGTAATTCGCCGGTAGTAACGGCTTCCGTAGATAATATTTCTTTTGAAAACCCGATCAGGCTGGGCAATGCGGTTCATATTCATGCCAGCATGAGCCGCGCCTTTACCACTTCCATGGAAGTTCATTTGAATGTCTGGGGCGAAGATTTTATCAATCAGCAGAAGTACAAAAGCAATGAGGCCTATTATACTTTTGTTGCACTCGACATGGCACGTAAACCAATCACCGTACCCGGTCTCCTTCCCGAAACGGAGGATGAATTAAAATTATTTGAAGGTGCTCTTCGGCGCCGTCAGCTGAGGCTGGTACTCGGCGGCAAAATGAAGGCCGCGGACGCACACGAATTAAGGGCTCTATTTATCGATAAGTGAGTGAAAATATAGTTAATAACTAATAATTAATAACTAATAATTACCTCCGATTTTCTTCCAGTAAATAATCGTATCAGTAAGTCCGCCATGAGGTTTTAGTGCATAGTCCGGGATTACGCCGGATTTATGAAATCCCAGGCTTTCATAAAAACCCGCTGCACCTTCATCAGCGGCCGTATCCAGATTCAAAAGTGTTCTCCCTTTTTTAACGGCGATCCGTTCGGCTTCTGTTACCAGCGCACGGGCTATACCCTGTCCGCGCTTGCTGATTCGTGTCATGAGCTTCGCAATCTCGGCACGATGGGGTTGATTCTCGGGACAATTCAGCAGTAACGTAACGGTGGATATCAATTGACCGTTTTCTCTGGCACCCAGGACAATCCGCTCACCCCGTTCTGCCGATGCGAGCGATGCTTCCCAAAACGACCGGGCTGTTGTCTTTGACAATGGATGCATAAAACTGACCGAACCCCCATTCGCAACGACTTCGATGATGAGATCTGACAAGTCTTCTACGATGTCGTCACGGTAAGTCAGCTTTTCTATTTCAAATGTCAGGCTCATGCAATTCTCAACTTTAGCCATTCAATTAACAATTGACAATTGACAATTAATTACTCTGGTATCAGCAACAACTTAATAAAATTACTCTCGTTCAGATAAAGATTTGCGGCCGCCTTCACAGAGGCCGGAGTTACCTGTTTTATCAACGCAGGATATTGCAAAACCTCGAGCAGTTCATCTCCGTTTTCGGTTTGATTCGTCAGCCAGCTCAGCCAATATCCATTGTCTCTTAAATGCAGTTCATACTGACGGGTTTCTTCAGTAGAAAATTTGGTAATATCATCTGCCGTAGCACCTTCCGTTTTCAATTTGCCGATTTCTTCTCTGGTGGCATTGACTAATTTATCTATATTCTCAGGTGCACAACCAAACGAAATCGTAAATGAATATCGGTTCAGTGGATATTTGTTAAATGAAACAGACACCCTTGGACTATACGTTTCACCTTCTTTTTCTCTCAGCCTGTCCAGAATTCTGAATTGTAAAATTTCACTCAGGCCGGTTAACTGCATATTTGTTTCGGGGGAATAGGTGTAGTTTCCACTGATGACCAGACGTACAGATGCCTGTGGCTCTCTTCCTTTTTTTGCAATGGCTGTTATTTTCCCCGGAGGTATATGAATATTCAGATTGCGTGCCTCTTCCTTCTGACCGGTCGACGGCAGAGAGCCCAGATATTTTTCCAATAAAGGTTTTATACTGTCCACATTAAAATTACCGTCAAAAACAAAAGTGAAATCTCCCGCATTGGAAAAACGTTCTTTATAAATCTTCAGGGATTTATCCAGATTGATCTGACGTAATTTTTCAACAGTGGGTCCTGTTCTGCGCATGTTATGGTCACCCAGCACAGCAGCTACCGTGTCTGCAAACACACTTTTCGGATCGCTGTTACGGTTCGCAATCGCAGAAGCGGATTGCTCAATCACATTGCTAAATAAGGAGCTGTCTTTTCTGGGCGAAGTAAAATAAAGATAGATCAGCTGCATCGCCGTTTCGAGATCCTTTGGAGAACTGGATCCCTCCACTCCTTCCGACCTTTCAGAAATATAAGATCCTACGCCAACGATCTTACCGCTCAGCATTTTTTCCAGATCGGTAGGTGAAAATTGTCCGAGGCCCATACTCTCAACCAGACCGGCGGCGGAGGATGCTGATTCAAAGTCTGCATCCGAATAGAGAGATGTTCCCCCCGGACTAAAGGCTTTGAAACGAATCTCGTCATTTTTAAAATCGGTTGGTTTCAATATAACCTTCACTCCATTACTTAGCGTGAGTCTGGTGACACCAAGTTTTTCAATTTTACTCTCCTGGCTGACGCGTCCGCCAACTAATTTCCCAGAGATGAGCGGTTCATTGGAAACTTTATCAGAGTAAGGCGTAAGCTTCATTGCGGCGACTGTATTAAACCAACTGTTCACAGTGGCTTCCGATGGTATGGATGCACTGTCTTTTTGCGGGGCCATGATAATCATGTCCCGGTTGCTGTCAGTAATAATTTGGGGGCATAATGCATTAATATCTTCAATCTTCGCTGTGGCCATATAGGTCCTGGTCAGTTCATATTCCACGTCAATACCCGGTGCCGGTTCACCAACCAGAAAATTCCGGGTATATTCCTGTACATAATTCTCGGAGTTTTGTTTATCCTTTTCTTTTACAGCCGATTCAAGTGCGCTCAGATAACTCGCCCGGGCCCTGTCAAATTCTGTCTGTGTAAATCCATATTGTCTTGCCTGTAAAATCAGTTGCCAGACCGATTTGAAACTATTTTCCAGCTGACCAGGTTTGGCAACTCCAAATACAGTAAATGCATCCAGACCTCCAAGAAAACTACTCATATCCGCGCCTGCCTGGATAAATGGGGGATTTGGTTTTTGGGAAAGCTCGGCGATCCGTCCGGCGAGCATCTGATTGAATAAACCTCTTTTCACAGATTCATAATAATCCTGTCTGGTGCCCTCCGGCATTTTCGGATGCTTGATCAGTATTTCAAAAACCGTATACGGAAATTCCTTATCCGTAACAGCAACAAATTGATTCCTGCCGTTCAGAGGCACGGTATATTTTATACGCGGTCTTTCGTTCGGGGGATTTTTCAGATCACTGAAAAGTTTTTTAATCTGAACCTCCATACTGTCTACATTGATATCACCCACTACAATCAGTGCCTGGAGATCCGGCCGGTACCAGTCTTTATAAAATTGCAGGATAACCGGTCGCTGGAAATGATTCAGAACCGTGTCAGTTCCGATCGGAATACGCTCAGAATATCTTGAATCATTCAGGATTACGGGCAAATATTTCGTGCGCATTCTTTCCTGTGCACCCTTGCCCAGTCGTTTCTCTTCCAATACAACACCCCGTTCGTCATTGATTTCATTGGGGTCCAGGGTGGCATTGGCAGCCCAGTCCCGCATAATCAACAAACCGTTGTGTAAAAGCGCCGGGCTGTCAGAAGGTATTGGCAACTGATAAACCGTCTCATCAAAACTCGTATAGGCATTCAGGTCAGCTCCAAATCTCACGCCCGATTGCTGCAGGTAATGCACCAGGTCATTTTTAGGATAATGCGTGGTGCCGTTAAAACTCATATGCTCCATAAAATGTGCAAGTCCCCGCTGATTTTCTTCCTCCAGGATGGATCCTACTTTGTTAACCAGATATAACTGCACACGGTTTTTCGGTTCAGTATTCTTGCGGATATAATAAGTAAATCCGTTTGGCAATTTAGCCATCCGGATCGCCGGATCTAACGGTAACGGCTGTGCGAAAACGGCGACAGACATTAAAAGCGCAGCAAGGGAAAAGACAATTTTCATGGTATGATCTGTTATAATTTGAAAGGCCCTTCAATTTAAGGCACCACCATTTAAGATCCGAAGATAAATATCCCTGTCAACAAAAAACCCTCCCCCCAAAGCGGGGGAAGGGTTTTAATATCAGAAAACGATCGCTTATTTGGCGGGTTCGTCGTTGCCTTTTTCTTCCTGTTCCAATTTCTCCTTGATTCCGGCAAGTGCTCCGAGATCTCCAAGTGTTGGTTTTTCAACCTTACTCTGGATCGCCTTCACAGTCTTGCGGGTCTTTTCAGATTCAGTCTTGGCTTCCTTGCGTGCAACATCTTTCTCTTCGGCCTTGGCCTGTTCCCAGATGCGGGTATGAGATAAAACGATGCGTTTTTCATTGCGGTCGAATTCGATCACCATGAATTTCTCTGTTTCATCTGCCATAACCTGCTTGCCGTCTTCTTTGGCAAGGTGACGGTTCGGAGCAAATCCTTCCAGACCATATGGAAGTTGTACCAGGGCACCCTTGTCATCTTTGCGGGTAACGGTTCCTTCATGAATCGTTCCGATCGCAAATGTGTTTTCAAGTGCATTCCATGGATCTTCTTCCAGTTGTTTATGACCCAGCTGGAGTTTGCGGTTTTCCTTATCGATGCTGAGAATCAGTACATCAATATGCTGACCAACCTTTGTATATTCTGACGGATGATTGAATCTTTTCAGCCAGCTCAGATCGCTGATATGGATCATACCACCGATGCCCGGAGAAAGTTCAACAAACACACCATATGGTGTGATATTCTTCACGAGACCATTGTGTTTGCTTCCCTGTGGGAACCTTGTCTCAATCGTACTCCATGGATCTTCGCTCAGTTGTTTGATGGACAGGCTCATCTTACGCGCGTTTTTATCGAGCGTTACGATGCGTGCCTGATGCTCATCACCCAGTTTGAAGAATTCCTTTGCATTGATCGGCGTATTGGCCCATGTGATTTCGCTTACATGAACCAGACCTTCAACACCTGGCATGATTTCGAGGAAAGCACCATAGTCTTCGATGTTTACTACTTTGCCCTTCACGATTTCGCCTTCCTTGATAGTTTCTGGCAATACATCCCATGGATGCGGAGTCAGCTGTTTCAGACCAAGACTGATACGTTTTTTGCCATCGTCGAAATCGAGTACCACCACCTGGAGTTTCTGATCCAGTTTGAGTACTTCGCTTGGATGACTGATACGTCCCCAGCTGATATCAGTGATATATAATAAACCGTCCAGACCGCCGAGGTCCATGAACGCACCAAAATCGGTGATGTTCTTGATGGTTCCTTCGAGTACCTGGCCTTTTTCGAGTTTGCTCATGATCTCTGCACGTTGTGCTTCGATATCGCTTTCGATCAGCGCCTTATGAGATACGACAGCGTTCTTGATGGTGTCATTTACCTTGACCACTTTAAATTCCATCGTCTTACCAACAAACTGATCGTAATCAGTTACGGGTTTCACATCGATCTGTGATCCGGGTAAGAATGTTTCCATGCCGAATACGTCAACGATCAATCCACCCTTGGTTTTGCTGGTAACTGTTCCGGTTACCACTTCACCGGTTTTGTGAATTTCTACGATGCGTTCCCATGCACGTGTGATGCGGGCCTGTTTGCGGCTCAGGTGAAGATGACCTTCCCGGTCTTCCTTTTCCATTACCATGACTTCCACTTCGTCTCCGCTTTTCAGATTCGGCAGATCGCGGAATTCATTGAGTGAAACAAGACCATCACTTTTAAATCCGATGTTGACAACAACATCTGTTTTAGTAACACCTACTACGAGGCCTTTGATCAATTCCCCGTCAGTGATTTGTACGAATGTATTTTCATACACTTTGTCATACTTGTCTTTTTCTTCCTTGTTATAAGCTGCCACGTTTCTTTTGTCGATCGTCCAGTCAAAATCATCGTGTGCAGTCGGAGCCGGATAATGTTTCCCGTTTCCGTTTACGGCAGGTGCATTTGTTGTCGCTGTAGTTGCTTCCGTAGTGGTCGCAGACTCCTGGCCTTCAGCGTTTGAGTTTACAATTTGGTTTTCTTCCATAAAAATTAATAATCCCGAAGGTTTTAAATCGGGGCTGCAAAAATACGAATAAATATGGATGTTTCAGCTCCAAATAGAACGAAGAATTATAAAAATGGTACAAAAATACTATTGAATATCAATATTTTACGGAATGCCTATGGGAAAATCCCCTAAAAGTCGCTGTGAACTGTCAGATCCTGAAATATATATTCATTCCCATACCACATCCGCCATCGGATTTGTCGAGCTAGCTATTTAATAATTTTCGGGCCTCTTTCCATTCCTCCGCTTTGATCTCCCAGATATCAGCCATAAGCCGGCCTGAAACAAAATCACGTTCTTCTTGTGCAATCATGCGCATTCCTGTCTTTTCTGAAATGCGTCTCGGCGCAAAATCAGGCGCTTGGTCTGCAGTTCAGTGCTTTGCATTGAAATCTTATCGTTCAACAATAAAATAATAAATTAAAACGTCCGCTCATGTTCCGAAATCTGCCGGCAGATTAAACTATATGCAATATGATATAAAACTGCATAATATTGCAAATAGTCCCGGAAACATTCTTCCAAAAATTAAATATGAAAAAAATACAAACGGTATTCAGAATCTGTATAGTCTTAGCATTTACATTCTTCCTGTTCGCCTGCAACGGTTCAAAGGAGCAACATAATATACTTACGGATCAGGAAAAAAAAGACGGCTGGACATTATTATTTGACGGGGCTTCAATCAATGGATGGCATTTGTTCAACAGAGGAACCATTCCTTCTGCCTGGTCGGCCGATAGTGGAAACCTTGTTTGCAATCCACATGCTAAGAATGTGAAACACGGTGATCTGGTGTCAGATAAAGAGTATGAGAATTTTGATCTTGTATTTGACTGGAAAATTTCAAAAGCGGGAAACAGTGGTGTTTTTATAAACGTGCAGGAGCGCCCGGACCTGGGTACCACATTCTCCACAGGACCGGAATATCAGCTGCTCGACGATAAAAATATGGATGCGGATTACCTGAAGAATCTCTCTCACAAAGCAGCATCCATTTTCGGCGTCATCCCAAATAATAGTAATTCGGTGCCAAATTCCGGTGAGTGGAATCATTCCAGAATTCTTCAGCAAAATGGCAAAGTCACTTTCTGGCTGAATGGAGTTCAAACCATTCAAACCGATTTCAAAAGCGATGACTGGAAAAAACTGGTAGCTGCAAGTTCCCTCAGTAATTATCCTGAATTCGGTGCGGCAACCAAAGGTCATATCGCATTGCAGGACTGGACCAACGGGATATCATTCAGGGATATTAAGATTAAAGAATAATTGTTCCCGCAACTACGGGATTAATTGTCAATTGTCAATTACCACATTTAAGTACATGAGATCATTATACGTTTGCGTTTTTGCTGTTACGTTGATATTCATTTCCTGCGGACAATCCACTGATGACAAAAAAAATTCACAGGATAGTTCTGCAACAACACATTCTGGTGGAAATGCAGAAACAACCGTTCCCGGAGTAGAAAAATTGAGCTTTACTGATACCATCAGTTTAAAAGCGGGAGAAAGTATGCGCTTCGATAATGAATTATTCAGAGTTAGGACCGGAAAAAAAATCAAACTGATTTTTACTAATACAGGAAAGAAATCCCCCGCTTCCATGACCCATAATGTGGTCGTCCTGATGAAAGGAACGGATATCGCCGATTTTGCAGACGCAGTACATAGTGCAAAAAATGATCAATATGTTCCTGCATCCGTGGCTCCCCTGGTGATTGCGCATACCGGAATGGTAGGTGGCGGCGATTCCGAAACGATAGAATTTACGATACCCCAATCAGGCGTGTATGATTTCATTTGCAGTTTTCCCGGGCATTGGGGAACCATGCAGGGAAAAATAGTAGCCAAGTAGCTATTGTCCGGTGAACGTGGGCAATTTTAAAATAAACTGGTTTGTTTCTGCCTGCCTGATTTTACTTTTTCCAGATTCAGCAACAGAGCTTTGTTTTCCATCCCTCCGCCAAATCCAATGAGTTTTCCGGAAGAGCCAATTACCCGGTGACAGGGGATTACAATGGAAATCGGATTTTTTCCGTTGGCAGCTCCCACGGCTCTGACCGATTTGGGATTCCCGATTTGTCTGGCGATATCTCCGTATGATCTTGTTTCACCAAATGGAATGGTGAGTAAAGCGTTCCATACCTTTTTTTGAAATTCAGTTCCATTAAATTCCAGATCAAGTGAGAATATTTGTCTTTCACCTTTGAAGTATTCTCTCAATTGCTGTTCCACTTTCAATAAGACCGGATCATCAACATCCTCTGCCGGTTCCTGTGTTAATCCGTTCGGATCATCATTTTCCCACCGGATAGCGGTCAGTCTTTTTTTTTGATTGGCTATCAGAGTAAGTCTGCCGACAGGTGAATCCATCGTTTTTGATATGTAATTATTTTTTTTCATCCGCACATAAATAGGATACAAATATCAGTCATCCCCATGTTCAAATCAATCCGGATCTTGCGCTTTTTGACGGCTGGACTAAACTCAGCGGGAATCCTGATGAACTGAATATTTGTTTCTGTATTCATTGGGTGTTACACCCGTGAATCTTTTGAATAATTCCCTGAAACCCTGAATGTCAGCGTATCCAACTTCATACATGATTTCGTTGATGGTCTTTCTGCCAATTTCCAGTCTTTTTTTGGTTGCCTCAATTTTAACACGCTGAATATATTCGGCCACCGTGTGACGTGTTGCTTTTTTAAACCTCCGTTCAAAAGTCCGGCGCGTAATAAAAAAATGATCAGCAACCTGATCAACCGTCAGTTTTTCAAGATGGTTCTCTTCTATAAAATGCTGCGCTTTCAAAATGATTTCATCTTCATGATCTTTAAGACCCTGAAAGATGATAAACGACGACTGATTATTTTTATCCAGATCAATCACAAAGTATTTCGCGGCAAGAATGGCCGTTTCCCGGTCAGTATATTTTTCTATAAGGTGCATCAGCAAATTCCAGTAAGCATTACTGCCGCCGCTGGAGTAGAGACCATCCTGGTCCGTAATGAGTTTTTGATCCACCAGTTTCACACCGGGATAGTTATATTTAAATTCATTGGCATAAGCCCAGTGTGTGGTACACTGCTTCCCGTTTAGTATGCCCGCAAAAGCCACCAGAAAAGATCCGGTACTCAGGGCGGCTATCGCTGACCCCGATTTATATCTGTCGGCGAGCCATACCACACAGTCCTTATTGATATAAGTGGAGCTTCCGGCATGACCGGTAAGCGATGGAACTATAATCAGATCCGTTTTGACAATTTCACTAAAAATCCTGTCTGTACAAATAATATACTTACCGGCGTTTAATTTGACTTCCCTGGTAAAACCCAGCAGCTCAATTTGAAAGGGCGCCTCTTTTTTTTGTTGCAGGAAAAAGGCATTCACCCATTCGAATACATCCACCGAATCCGTGACTGAAGCCGGAACGGCATTCCTTAATACCAGAATAGAAACGTGGATCATCTGACAAATGTAGGAAAAGAGCTTGTCGCAAATACCATTGCCAGAATGTCGCATTCACGCACCTCCGGAAAGGAATATTGACTATATTTTTGTTTTGAAAATGTATTTATCACCGATAAACGCAAAAAAATGATCAGCACAAACTCCTATTTTAATTTCAAGGGAAATGCAGAAGAAGCAATGAATTTTTACAAAACCATCTTTGGAGGCGAGTTCACCGGCTTCCAGCGGTTCAATGACATGCCGGGCTGTGAGAGGCTGCCACCGGACGAACAAACAAAAATGATGCATATCGCATTGACGACCCCGAAGGGCCAGGTATTTATGGCCACCGACGCACTTGAATCCATGGATCACAAACTCTCCTTCGGGAATAATTCCTATACCATGCTGTCTACAGAATCGGAAGCAGAGACCGAACGTTTGTACAATGGATTATCAGCAGGTGGTAAAATAGAATCCCCTTTGAATAAAACATTCTGGGGCGCATATTTCGGAATGTTCCGGGATAAATTTGGTGTTCAGTGGATGGTAAATTATAATTATCCAAAAGCCACTAAATAATCACGATCGGGCGCAAGGCGTAAAGCATAAAGCGCAACGCCTTACGCTTTGCGCTTTACGCTTTAAGCTTTCCCATATCCCTGACGGCCTTTGTCTTCTTCAAGTTTTTCAATAACAATGGAGTCACTTTCACCCATACTGATTTTAAATGATTTCCCCGACACATCCACACGCATTGGAATCAGAGGATTTACACGATAAGCGTTCAGGAAATCATCCAGTTTTTTATCAAGAACCGACCGGATATTATTAAAGACCGCCGGATTATCCGGATCATAGTCATCCGTATTATAATTTATTAATTCGGTTTTATACTTTTTCTTTTGTCCGTCATGGGTATATTCATGT
The DNA here is from genome assembly GCA_035693345.1 of Puia sp. GTDB lineage: Bacteria > Bacteroidota > Bacteroidia > Chitinophagales > Chitinophagaceae > Puia. The sequence continues at coordinate 10,681 of DASSGT010000717.1, forward strand.
TCCCAGATATTTGGCGTCTCCATGTTTGATCAACGGCAAGAATCATACCCGGCGAATGCGCAAAAAATTCTTTTTATCCTGGTCAGGCCGATAAAAGTAATTCAATTGCAATTTATTTGGGCCGGCACCGATCCAGAATATTAATCTTGAAATAACGATCGTTCTTTAGAATGATAAAAAATTCCTTCAGATATTCTTTAATGCCTTTTATTTCCTTTTCAGAAAGTTCCCCTTTTAATTGATCGGGTACGGCCATCAGCTTTTCTTCTTTTGAAATAAATTCTCTTCGCACAAATTCCATGACTCCCGGCGAATGGCAATATCCCCGGTAATATCTTTCTGTCACATGGTTAATATTCAGCTTCTCACCATTAATTTCCGGAACAATCGAATAGGGAGCATTTACCAGTCCCGACATGTCAAAATCATATATCAGTGAAACATATTTATCTGAACCCTGGACAATCAGTTTTGCATTGTGTTGGAAAACAGCCGACCAGTCCGTATTGGATATCATAAATTGAAATAACTCGAAGCGCATCGTAAGCGTATCATTTAAAACAGCGGGGTTAATCCTGACGTTGGGCAAAGGTCTTGCCTGAAGCCGACTGGCAATTTTGTTCATATCCTCAATCAGAATGCCTTTTATCTTAAAAGACTTATCCTTTTTGCCTCTTTCTTCTGTCAGGTCAATATTTACCAGCCGGGTCCGAAAAGAATATGGAGTGATCTCCTGATATAATTTATAACAAAGGAATTCTTTCAGAATTAAAATATTACCACTTTCACGGGTATAACAGGGTAAAACCAGTTTCAGTTTTTTATTTCCTTCAAACACTGTTCCTTTTGCATCTTTACTTTTTATTCTGATCCATAACGGAGGAAAGTAACATTCTCTGTATCTGAAATTGCCTCTCCCTTTTAAATCAACATGTAAGGAGTCATAAGAGCCGGCCGATGCTCGGTAGTATAGCGTATGTGTTAAATAAACAGAGTCCTTTTTTGCATCCCTGATACTGCTGATAGAAATCTTTAACGACATATCCAGGGGCGTTTGTTCGCTGAACAGCGGGTCTTCCGGGGCCTGCGCATACAGGTGTCCTCTGCATAATAGGATAAGCAGTATAAATGGAACACCTTTTTTAATTGTCATTACGCCTGGTTTAAAAGGTCAGGGGGAACAGTTGATGAAGTCGGTATTTTTTCCATCGTCCCTGATTGGCTGGTTGATATAACTGAAGTGACCATTTCACCGGGAATGGGAAATTCAAAATCACGGAGGCGAATGTTGTCCACCCCATCTTCTTTGAACGGGTCTTCCAGTGAACATTGAATATTATATAAACAAACAAACAGAAAGGCCTTAAAGAACGTAATGCCAAATACATACCAAAGACTCACCTGAAAACCGATACGATGCAGCAGTGAAGCAGGATAAAGTATTGCAAATAAATAAATGCTGAAGAGAACGATCATGCGAATTCCCAGCGGAGTCTGATGTCGTTTGGTTGCCAGTAAAAATTCAATGCTCTCGGTTACCCTAAAAAAAAAGAGTGTGATCTTTACCGAAAAACTACTTTTCAGATTTTCTTCATTTTCCCGGATAAATGTAAAAAACTGCTCCGACTGCTGATCAACTGAACACTTATTTTCAGGCTTTCCCCTCAGGTACTGCATCAGCCCGGGAGATATTTTTGAAAGGATATTTTTAATTTGTATTTTCTTTTCCTGATCCAGTTTACTGTTTTCAAAACTGTAAAAAACCGATTGCAGGGATCCTTTAAAGAGGCTTAAATACGCGATGGCACGCTCCCTTCTGCGGAATGCCTCACGCATGGAGAACGATATGGGAAATGCAAGAATGACTCCTACAATAAAAAAATCTGCAAACAGGGCAATCTCAAAACGAAGCGAAACAAATGAGCTGATCAGTGAAATGATGGCTATAAAAAGAGTGTGGATACTAAATAAGAACCGGTATTTTTTCATAAATGGTATTCTTACTCTCTTTTTTTAAAAAAGGCCTGATAAATTTACAAAGTAATTATGACTAATTTTAGCCACTATGGACCAGAAACTTTTTGAATCAGTTGATCAATATATCGGCGGATTGTTTCCGCAGGATGACGCCCTAACGGCCGCAGAGTTATCCCATAAACAGGAAAAAATTCCGTCGATTAACGTATCCCCGAACCTCGGGAAATTATTGTATTTGTTCGCCAGACTTTCGAATGCAAAAAAGATCCTTGAAGTAGGAACCCTGGCCGGCTATAGTACGATCTGGATGGCGAAAGCGCTGCCGGCAGACGGCAAATTGATCACACTAGAAATAGATCCGCACCACGCTGAAGTCGCGGGAAAAAATATTGACCGGGCGGGACTTTCATCCAAAGTAGAAATTCGACTCGGAAAAGCTATTGAATGGTTACCAAAGTTAGTGGATGAAAAAGCCGGCCCCTTCGATATGATCTTTATTGACGCCGATAAACCACCTTATACCGAATATTTTGAGTGGGCCCTGAAACTGTCCCGTCCCGGAACTCTCATCATCGCAGACAACGTAATCCGGGATGGAAAAGTGCTCAATCCTGATCATGATGACCCCATGGTGAAAGGCGCTCAACGCTTCAATAAAGCACTGGCAGCAAACAAAAAAGTCGATGCGACTATCCTGCAGACCATCGGAGTAAAGGAATATGACGGCATGGCCATCGCGATTGTCCGATGATTCATGGGTCAGAAAGTACCCAGTCCCGTCTTAGTGAACACAGAAAGGAAGCAATACATCCATTTATATGATGGGTTTTTGAAGGACCGATTTTTGAATAGATCCCCCGCATGTTCTCATCTGTCAGGAAATGGTGTTATCTGGTATTGCCGATTTTCTTATCCGGCACGATTTCTATTCAAACTGCTGCGCAAAGCACTTCAGACATGGGACCAGAGAATGAGGCGCATGTCGATACGGCCGTTCAAAAGGACCTGCTCGATGTATATAAGCACTGGTTTAAGCTGCCTCCAAAACCTAAGAACCCACATCCGGAAAATAAAGTCTTCTTTACGCTGAATCCACTGGCCAATGCACCTACGAGTTCAGGAAATGCTTTCGTGACCAGTACAACGGCCAATATGTATCTGGGACCGAAAGAAACAACGAATTTATCGACGGCGAACTTT
>DASSGT010000718.1:0-3531 GCA_035693345.1 Puia sp.
CGTATCCGCGGGACAACCAATGATGAACTGGAAGAACTGCATAATGTTTTTGAACATGAAATTTCGGGGCTGCGCGATGATATCCGCGAAAAAGTTCTGCGATTGATTGAAGTGAGTAAAAAAGGATATAATCATGTGAAGTCCGAAGCACTTTCTTAAGCGCAAAGCATAAGGCGCAAGGCGTAAGGCATTTCTTAAGCCCAAGGCATAAGACGTAAAGCGTAAGGCATTAAATAAACACCATAAAATTTGCTTTACGCTTTGCGCTTTACGCGTTAAGCTTTACGCCTTGTGCTTTACGAGTTACGCTTTGTAGAAGCAGGCTCATTATAATAACTCCCAATGCACCAATTGCATTAAGCCAGAGGAAACTGACATTTACGATTTCTTTCTGATTCATAATATGTATACTGACAACAAATAATTCTATAACCACTGCGCTGACAAATACGGCTGTTGCACCGACTCTCTTAAAATAAAAGGCGACTAAAAAAATACCAAGAATAACACCATAGAACAAAGAACCCAGGACATTCACCGCTTCTATCAGACTGTTACCAATATTATAAGCAAGCTGCGCAACGACAACGCAAAAAATCCCCCAGAGTAAAGTGTACAATTGGGAGTAATGATATTCAATTTCCTGGCTCATGGGTACTTTAACCGATCGTTTGTGAATGTCGTTGATGGTTGCCGATGAAAGCGAATTCAGAGAGGCAGCGATGGATCCCCAGGCTGATAAAAAAATAACTGCAATCAGCAGACCGATCAGACCCTTCGGAAGATGATCCAGAACAAATCGAAGAAAAATATAATTGGTATCATTGGCATCCCCGCGTACATCTTTATCCTTCAGCCAGCGTTGAATAGTCATTCGGTATTCTGTCTGTTTTTTTTGATCATACTGCATTGTAAGACCCTGTTGCATCTGGTTCTCTAAATGGGTGCCGGATACAGGATTCATCTGGATGGTTTTCTGATCCTGCAGGTCATTATAGTTTTTCAATACAATTTTAAGGGAATCTGCATATTTTGTTTTGGCAAGCAAATCCAATTGAGTCTGATTAAAAAACAATGGTTCCCTGGCGAACTGGTAATATGAAAAAACCAATACACCCAATAAAAGAATACCGAATTGCATCGGAACTTTTATAAGTCCGTTTAGCAATAAACTCAGTCTGCTTTCCCGGGTGGAGGAAGCCGTCAGATAACGTCCAACCTGACTTTGGTCCGTACCAAAATAGGATAACTGTAAAAAAAATCCACCAATGATCCCGCTCCAGATATTATATCTGTCATTCCATTGAAAGCCATGTTCGCCCCTGCCTGAAGTGATCACATTCAATTTGCCGGCCTTCCCTCCTATATGTAAAGCATCGGAAAGGCCCATGTCGCCGGGCAATAAATGTATTACCGTATAGCCCACGATGAACATGCCTGCGAAGATGATAACGATTTGTATTTGTTGTGTATATGCAACAGCTTTTACTCCACCGGTAAAAGTATAAATGATCAATAAACCACCCATGAGAATATTCGTCCATAAAATATTCCAGCCCAGTAACGAAGAAAGAATGATGGACGGAGCAGAAATACTGATGCCTGTAGACAGTCCCCTTTGTAATAAAAACAATAACGAAGTAAAGGTTCTCGTTTTGCCGTCAAACCTTTTCTCCAGGAACTCGTAGGCGGTAAATAATTTCAGTCTGTGAAATACGGGAACAAACGTGATACACAACACGACCATTGCCAGCGGTAAACCAAAATAATATTGCACAAATCGCATTCCGTCAGTGTAAGCCTGACCCGGAGCAGAGAGAAAAGTAACCGCACTGGCTTGTGTACCAATAATACTAAGCAGGATCAGGTACCAGGATGAACTGCGGTTCATCAGAAAATAACTCTCCAGGTTTTTTTCGGACCTGCTTTTATATAACCCATAGAGGATGATACCGACCAGCGTCACAATCAGTACAATCCAGTCTAAGAGACTCATGAAAAATGTTTGGTAAAAAAGTAGAATAAAATTATTAGCAGTCCGAGAAAGCCAATGACCATTATATACCAGGCATTCCAGGATTTAAAAAAGGGGGGCTTTTCGTCCGGCGATGATTCCATATCATTTTTTTTCATTTCCGCGACTTGCCATCAACATGGCAGCAATGAGTCCCAGGATCAGACCAATGAGCATACCGGCCGTCACTTTTTTAATCAGTCGTCCGATCACAATACCGGTTACAATGGCTACAACAAATGCGATTTCCCTTCGTGTCGGCGTCGTCATAATTATTTTCCCGTGGATTGGTTGAGTCCTATCAGATTGGCGAATAATCTGTAAGCGCCCGGAATTCCTGCAGGCAATTCGCGAAAAAACACAAGGCCGGTATAAGCAAAATAGCCTTTACCGTAATTTCCGATGATCAGGCTTCCGTTTTGTTCCGCCTCGCCCGAATCATGCATGGAAAAAACCGCCTGGTATCTCGGATCGATATGCTGTGCGAAATAAATACCTCTCTCCTGAATCCATCCTTCAAAATCTTTATCGGATATCTCATTGGGAAAATGAAGAACCTTGTTAGATGGCTGGAGGAATATAACCGGCGCGTCTTCTTCTGTAACGCGCGCATTTGAAATTCCAAATGGATATGGACCAATCGCGGTTGTATCATTGCCAGGATTTCGGTTATATTGAACGATCAGATTACCTCCGTTTTTGATGTACTCCATTAATATATCGTGTTTACCCTTTAGCCAATCGTGTACATCATAAGCACGAACACCGGTGATGATTGCATCCAGGTTTTGTAATCCGGAATTCGTAATCATATCCTCATTTAATCTGACGACTGTATAACCCATAGCCGTTAGTGCATCCGGCACCTTATCTCCGGCTCCGTCAATATATCCGATCCTCTTTCCGGCAATTTTCAAATTGACGGACACTACAGTGGATTTGGCCTGTTTGAAATAATCAATCCTCGGTATGTGTTCGTATGCGATGGTTCTGCATTGTAATAAAGTATCAGCCATTCCATTCCTGTTACGGACGACCCAGGTTGCCATATTCTGATCCTTCGCCAGATTTGATTTCAGAAGAAATTCATTTTTGTTATCTGAATGAGAGACATCTTTTGTTTGAAAACCCGGAATGGGAGTGATGGATATAGATGGTGCATTTATCCCGGATTTTTTTTCAGTCGACATAACCGCAGGATGAATAACACCCTGATCATCATCTTCATCCCGCAAGGTTTTTAATTGCCTTTTTACGGTCATTTCTTCTTCCTTTCCGTTGGTAAAAACCAACAGATCAGGATCACAATAAGCCATCTGACCAGGAACTATAGTAATCGGTTCAAATAACTCTCCCTTTACTGCATCGGTAAATCTATAAAATACATTCTGTGTGAATCTGAAAGATTCCCCCAATAAGCGGACCTCAAAAACCGCATCGAGTACCGGAGGATTCAGCGGTCTTCCAATCAGCGTCTGATCCTGCACGTTATAGGACCCCGGGCTCATAGATTCTTT
>DASSGT010000719.1:0-9123 GCA_035693345.1 Puia sp.
ATACTCCTATACTCTTATACTCCTATACTAATCTTCTGCTCGTGCTCCCGGTACAGACCTCCGCGCCGTCCAGATTTTCAATCAACACGACCCCGGGATTTTTTCCTTTTGTGAAATCTCCAAGTCTGGAGTCGAATGACAGGGCCTTCGCGCCATTGGATGTTGCCCAGACAAGCATGTCAGCAGACAAAACATCAGGGTATATTTTTTTTATTGACTTCATTTCTTCCAGAATGCTCAGTTGATGATTACTGGCCAGGCTATCTGTTCCCAGGACGATTCGATCAGTGTGTTTCAGGAAAAGAGGTATATCGGGCAGTCTGTTTTCAATATACAGATTTGCATTAGGACATAGACACAGAAATAGTTTGTCGCTAAACTGACATGCTTCAATAAGATCCGACTCATCCATAAAAGTATTGTGTACGAGTAGAATCCGCTCTGCACCGGATAATTTTGAAAGATAATAGGGCAGGCTTCTGCTGCCAGGTACCTTAAAATGGCTATTGTTCATTTTCAATTCGCGGTACAGGCGGTTCAGATCGCCGTTTCCGGCTGAAAAAAATTCGTTTTCTGCGAATGACTCCTGGTTATGGATCGTAACCGTTTTGCCCCTGAATCCTGTCTTCATCAGATCCCATAATTCAGCCGAAACCGAATATGGCGCGTGGGGGACGAGTGAAATGTGTTTTTCGTCGTAACCGAAGGCAATGAACTCTTCAGCCAGTTTTTTTCCGGCTTCAAATCGAGATCCGGCCATTTCTGGCGACCAGCCTAAAAGCTCAATAAAATGGTAATAGTCAATGTGTTTTGCTTTTTTGACGAAAGCGGCATCTGAAGTATTTGAAATATCCCCCACGGCTACTATTCCGGTCTCTTTCATTTCCCGTTCCGCTTCCAGAATAGCTTCTGCTTTTGATGCAGAAGGTTGAAATCTTTGACTCATTACAGAAAGTACAAAATTGACCAGTCCCTGTTTTTCTGTAATCAGGCCTTTCAGGTGACTGAGTTCGAGATGGCAATGGCAGTTGATAAAACCCGGAGCAATCATACCGGTAAATCCTTCCACACCACTTCCGGCCTGACCTTCATCTACAATATTTACAATTGACCCATCCTGTCCACAAATTAAAACGGAATTGGGCGGGCGTATCTGATAACCGTCAAACAAATAGTCCGCTTTCAATTTCCGATAACTCATGGTTCAGTTAACTTTGCAGCAATATAAATTTTTCGCAGGTTATGATAGACAAACTGGATGCTATCCGGGCAAGATTTGATGAATTGGGCGTGGCGCTTACCAACCCGGCCATTGTAAATGATAACAGGAAATTTAGCTCTACCAGCAAAGAGTACAGAAGCCTGGAAAAGATCGTAAAATCCTACGATCAATATATCAATGTGCTGGAGGACCTGGCTTTTAACAGGGAGGCACTCAACGGGGATGATGAAGAATTAAGGGAACTGGCTAAAATGGAAACTTCGGCGCTCGAGGAGAAAAAACTTGTTTTGGAAGCCGGGATTCGTCAGATGCTGATTCCCAAGGATCCACAGGATGAAAAAAATGCGATTATAGAAATCAGGGCTGGTACAGGCGGCGATGAAGCCAGTCTTTTTGCGGGGGATCTGCTTCGTATGTATATGAAATACTGCGAAAAAAGAGGATTCCGCACATTTTTACTTAGCGAAAGTGAAGGTACGGTGGGAGGTTATAAGGAGGTGCAACTGGAAGTAACCGGTGAAGACGTTTATGGCACCCTTAAGTTTGAAAGCGGGGTACACCGCGTTCAAAGGGTACCGGATACGGAACAAAGTGGCCGGGTTCACACAAGTGCTGCAACGGTAGCTGTTATGCCCGAAGCTGAAGAAGTAGATTTTGAATTGAATCCAGCGGACGTAAAAATGGAAACTGCCAGAAGTGGTGGCGCAGGCGGGCAGAATGTTAACAAGGTGGAAACCAAAGTAATGCTAACCCATCTTCCGACCGGAACCGTGGTAATTTGTCAAACAGAAAGGTCCCAGCTTGGTAACCGGGAGAAAGCCATGCAAATGCTGAGAACAAGACTTTATGAGGAGCAGGTACGAAAACAGGAAGAGGAAATTTCAAGGCACAGAAAGAGTCTGGTAAGCACGGGCGATCGGAGCGCAAAAATCCGGACATATAATTTTCCTCAGGGCAGGGTGACTGACCACCGGATTGGTTTAACTGTCTATAATCTGCCGGAGGTATTGAATGGCAATATCAGCGAATTTATTGACGCCCTTCAATTTGCAGAAAATGCCGAAAAAATTGCAAAACCCGCTTAGGATGTTGCAATTTCTCTACATTGTTAAATGAGCCAAAATGATTAATTGGAGGTAAAGGGAATTAAGTAGTAAATTCATAATAGTATTTTCTTAACAATAACCCATTAAACCTATTTACATTTTCAACGTTTAATATATAGTAAGGAGCCGAAGTATTCAGTAACAATCAACAGACAGCAATCTTAAAAAATTGTTATTAAGAATGAGCCGAAGGACTTTGATCCGCTTCTGACAGTACCTTTACAGTAGTTCTTTAAGTGAGAGAGATGGTGTGAAAAGAATTGGCATTTGAATTGCCAGTTATTTATAAGTGGTCTTTTCTATTGACTTCACAAAAGCAGTCAATTTTCTCATAAGCAGTTAGTTTTGGTTACGGCCCCTGTTTCCACAGGGGCTTACTTTTTTAAGTTATTATAAATTTCTCCATATACAATCAGGAATCCCTGAACCATTTAACCGTCAACAATACAAATAAAAATCCCAGTACGGCACCGATTGAGTCGGCCATGATGTCGAAAATATCATAATCACGGTTGGGAATTAAATATTTCTGCATTAATTCCGTAGCAACACCATAGAGACAGGCGATAATAAGAATCAACACAAACCGGCTGTTTGAATTATTATTTCTTTCTTTTCTCGTTGCGTAGTAAATGGACCATAAGAAGACAAAACTTCCGAACAATGTTGCGTGAATGAATTTATCCAGGTTTGGAATAAATGTTTTTTCTTCTTTCGGCAACATGTTCCCCGGAATAGCCATTAAAGTGAGAATAAATATGGTCCAGAGTCGAGCGGGCGTTTTTTTCGAAAGAAGTTTTTGGAGACGTTGACGCATAATAAATTGCTGCGAAGATAAGATCCTAACCGGTAACCTTTCCCATTACATACATTGCGTCCATATCAGGTGTACTGCTGCCACCTTTTTTTTCCAGGGTTATAGCGAATGCTTCAGCTTTCGGAATTGTTTTGAGTTTGACAAATGAAATACCTTCCGTCATATCAAATACACCTGCATCTACCGGTTTTCCGTCAACAATTGCCCACAGTTGATATTGTTTATTCGGTACAGGAGCAGGAAGTTTATTTATTAATAAATACACATCCTTGGATTGCGTGTTCCAATAAACTGTAGCCAGACTGGATGGTGCCGGACTCTTCGGAACACCCGGCATTTTTACGACAAGCATCTGAGGGTTTTGCATCAGGCTGACCGCATTTTCGTAACTAAGCATTTTGGTCTGTAGAACCTTGTTGTTATTAGCAATCTGCGTTTGAGCTGCAATCAGTTCTTCATTTTTTGCAATCGTTTTTTTATACTGGCTCAGCAGATAAAAATTGAGCAGCACACTTCCTGCCAGTAGAATGAGTGATGCAGCAGCCACATATCTGGCGAAACCGATTCGTGGCACCAATGATGGCTTGGCTAAAGGAGCGTGGGTAACAGGTGATTTATCCCGGCCGATTTCTGAAAAAATACGTGACTTCAATTCACGCGGTGGTTCAAGTTTTTGCTCCTGGAATCCTTTTTCCAATTGAATTTCAAAGGCATTTCGCGCAGCCAGAACTTCACTATGAGCGGCACACATACGTTCAAACTCAGCACTTTCCTCAGGAGAAGAAAGTCCCAGCACATAGCTTTCAACGATTCCGCTTGATATGTAATCTTGTACGTTCACTTATTTTATAAATTCTCTTAGTTGTAATAAAGCACTTCGAATGCGTGTTTTTACCGTTCCCAGTGGAATACCTTCAATCTGCGCGATTTCATCATGAGTAAAGCCTTTAAAATAGGCAAGTTCTATTAAAACACGTTGCTCGGGCCGAAGTTTTCCCAGGAATTTGCGGAGGCCGATACTGTCTATATTCATTTGGGTCACCTGGTTCAATCCATATACGTTGTCGGTAACCTCCTGGTTTTTCTGACTGTTTTGATAATTTTTCGACCTGAGCATGTCGATTGATGCATTTCTGCTGATATTCAGCATCCACGTAAATAATCTTCCCTTTATGGGATCATAAGATTCTATTTTTCGCCAGATACTTACAAAAACTTCCTGTAAAATATCATTGGCTATTTCGGGTGATTTTACGATCTGGAGTATGACACTGTACAGTGAACCACTATAGTGGTCGTATAAATAAGAGAAGGCCTGTTCATCCTTTGCTTTTAAAGCCGCAGTAAGTTCCTGTTCACTATATGTAACCGTTGATCCCAAGGCAGTATGTTGAATAATTGTACCAGCCTGATTTTATCCGACCAGGGATTCGTATGCAGCAGCATCTAATAGTTTTGCTACCTGGGCAGGATCATTCACTGTAAGTTTGATCATCCAGCCCTTTCCATATGGATCTGAATTTACCAGATCCGGAGAATTTGCGAGTTCGGAATTTAATTCAGTGATGGTTCCTGCAACAGGAAGAAAAAGATCTGAAACAGTTTTTACGGCTTCCACGGTTCCAAACACTTCACCTGCTTCCATGGATTTGCCAATGGTTTCCACTTCCACATAAACTATATCTCCCAGTTCCCGCTGGGCATATTCTGTAATACCTACCAGAAAGACATTGTCTTTTTCCTGTTTCACCCATTCGTGGTCCTTTGTATAACGAAGATTATCTGGAAAACTCATTGTTCTGTTTTTTATGTTACCGGTAGTTGCAAATATAGAAGGATTTGAATATTCTCTCTCAGCAATTTGCTATTCGTTCATTTCCTGGTTTTCAAAATACAACAGGATATGATCTTTCATGAAATTTTCCTGTTCAATAAAATTGAACACAGGTAGCGTTTTCAGTTGTCTGTAATGGGGCCATCCCTCTTCATCCACCATTTCCAATTCATAGTAACCACTGGGAGAAAGCAGGCTGCAAACGGCCACATGCATTAGGTCCTGTTTTTGTTCTTTTGTGAATTTGGTCCTGAAATCACCGACTTCCTGTATGCCAATCAGGAAAAGAATGGCTTCCATATCAGGTTTTTTGCCAAAACGGGTCATTAGTTTTTCCTCCAGCGCCCACCAGCGACTCTGGATATCATCTTTCACATTCATTCTGCAAAGATAATCCGTCAGGGAATCTATCCTCTTCATCTGTTACCTTTGCGAAAATTTTCCTTCATGCTACAGATAGCAATGATCCGGCAACAGCCGGACTTTGTAAAAGAAAGACTGCTGGTTAAGAATTTTGATGCTTCTGCTGCGATTGAAACAATCCTTTCAATGGACGAAAGGAGGAGAAAATTACAGCTGGAACTGGAAGCGGCCCAGGCCGGACTAAATGCAATTTCTAAGGAAATAGGGCTATTGATGGCCAAAGGAGACAAGGCCGGAGCTGATGAAAAAAAGAAGGCTGTAGCATCTGTAAAATCCGGTATCGGCCCAATACAGCAGGCACTGGATCTAACCGATGCCCAAATGCAGGAGTTGCTGTTGACCCTACCCAATCTTCCTGCATCAGAAGTCCCAAAGGGCAAATCACCGCTGGATAATATAGTAGTCAGGGAAGGTGGCAATAAACCGCAACTGCCGGCAAATGCTCTTGCCCATTGGGATATTGCCAAAAAATATAACCTGATTGATTTTGAATTGGGAAATAAAATTACAGGCGCGGGATTCCCTGTCTATGTCAATAAAGGGGCGCGATTACAAAGAGCCCTGATTCAATATTTCCTGGATTTTAATACAGCCCAAGGATTTGTAGAATACCAGCCGCCACTTATGGTCAATGAAGCCAGCGCATTCGGCACAGGTCAGCTTCCGGATAAAGAAGGACAGATGTATTATGTGAACGAAGACGAACTGTTTCTGATTCCCACCTCTGAAGTTCCGCTTACGAATCTTTGGCGGGATATGATTCTTAAGGAAAGCAATCTTCCCGTGAAGATGACAGCGTACACGCCGTGTTTCAGAAGAGAAGCGGGTAGTTATGGAAAAGACGTGCGGGGGTTGAACAGGTTGCATCAGTTTGACAAGGTGGAAATTGTACAAATCGTTCATCCGGAAACTAGTTATGGTGTACTGGATGAAATGGTTCTACATGTAGAGAAACTCCTGTTATCCCTGGACCTGCCATATCGGATTCTTCGTTTATGCGGGGGTGATATGTCTTTTGCATCTGCGATTACGTATGATTTTGAAGTGTATAGTGCTGCGCAGCAAAAATGGCTGGAAGTCAGTTCTGTTAGTAATTTCGAAAGCTTCCAGACCAATCGTATGAAAGTCCGATTCAAAGATGAATCGGGAAAGACACAGCTATTGCATTCCCTGAATGGAAGCTCTCTGGCGCTTCCGAGGATTTTAGCCTGCCTGTTGGAGAACCACCAGGAAAACGATTTTATTTCTCTTCCGGAGGTACTTCATCCATATTTTAAGTCCGAAAGATTAACGCCGTCTTAAGCCTCATTGACGGTCTGAAACCTCAATTTTTATGATAATTGGATGAATTCATAATCCTATCATGAGGAATTTTCATACCTGTAAGGTCCGGTAATCCTTCGGAGATCCTCTTGGTAAGTCAGGACAAGATATGTCCGCATATCAAATTACTTGACTAACAAGCATGGATGCAGGGCTCTTCGCGTTTTAATCTGCCCCGGCATTAAACCTTTTTCCCGGGATTCTATCCTAGATGATCCATGAACACGAATCAACTCAAAAATCAGCATGTATGGTGGCGGGCGGGATTTGGTCCGCCGGCAAACCGGGTAAAAGAGCTTTCGAGACAGAAACCGGAAGCACTTTTTCATACCATTCTGAAAGCTTCTGAAAGAAAGCCAGAACGTTTCGATGTGGCGGATCCGCGTATCAGGGAATTGGTCAGTCAGCCTATGTCTGCAGGGAAATGGCCGGGCCTCAAACCGGAAGAAAAACAGATGATCCGAAAACAATCTGTTCAGGATATCGCAAAATTAAACATCCGCTGGCTGGATGAAATGACAAACAGTGATGCCCAACTGCTGGAGAAAATGTCCCTTTTCTGGCATGGGCATTTCGCCACAAAGACCGTCAATATTTTATACGATCAGGCGCTGCTCAATGTGATACGGGAAAATGCACTGGGTAATTTCAGGGATCTGCTGATGAATGTAAGTAAATCAGCTTCTATGATCCAGTTTCTAAATAATAATCAGAATAAAAAGAGTCATCCCAATGAAAACTTTGCCCGCGAACTCATGGAGCTTTTTACGATAGGTCGTGGTAACTATACCGAAACGGACGTAAAAGAATCGGCGCGTGCTTTCACAGGCTGGGGTGTGAATTTGCAGGGAGAATTTGATTTTCGCCCAAGGCAACACGACGATGGTATAAAAAGCTTTTTTGGGAAAACAGGAAATTTTTCAGGAGAAGAAATCCTGGAAATTTTACTCGCACAAAAACAAACTTCAGTATTTATTACCAGAAAAATCTACAGGTATTTTGTAAATGATACGTCAGATGAGGAAACAATAAATGTACTGGCTGCACAATTCTTTGACAGTGGTTATGATATTCGTTCATTGATGATCACCATTTTTAGTTCATCCTGGTTTTACGATCAGAAAAATATCGGGAGCCAGATAAAATCTCCTGTTCTATGGCTTGTTGGTTTGCGACGTCAGCTTCCTATGGAAATTCAGAATCCCATGGTGCAGATTGTACTGGAAAGATTACTGGGACAGGTTTTATTTTCTCCGCCGAATGTTGCCGGCTGGCCCGGTGGCAAACATTGGATCGATAGTTCAAGCCTTATGTTACGCATGCGGCTGCCTCAAATCGTATTCAGGTCCGATGTTATTATGTCTAAGCCGAAAGACGATGATGATGTGATGATGGGCATGCGCGACCAGGCTTTGGCTAAAAATATAAATAAGCTCAGGAATCCCGGAACCCAGTTTTTTCAGGCTAAAATTAAATGGGAAGAGTTTGTAAATAATTTTAATGAAACACAGGAGGCTTCAATATACGCAGCGATTCGTGATTTGCTTTTGCAAAGGGTTACGCCGATGAACGAACACGACTTGCTTCCGTATATTGATGAAACGGATCGGGAAAAACGTATTCAATCCATTTCGATACGACTGATGGGCACACCTGAATATCAGTTGTGCTGAAAAAAAAATAAGTATATGCTGATTAACCGGAGAAAATTTTTAACGCTTGGTTCCCTGGCTACGGGTACTATGATGCTTCCGAAATTTCTCAAGGCATTTGAAGGTCCGATGCAGGCATTAAATGGTCAGAAAGTACTTGTCGTTTTACAACTCAGCGGAGGAAACGACGGATTAAATACAGTGATTCCTGTGCGCAATGACATTTACTATCGCGAAAGACCCGGACTTTCTATTTCCAGAGAGAAGTCACTTTTTCTAAACGATGAAGCCGGACTGCATCCGTCGCTGACCCATTTAAAATCATTGTATGATGATGGAAATCTGGCAATATTGAACAATGTTGGCTATCCGAATCCTGATCGTTCTCATTTTCGCAGTATGGACATTTGGCAAACTGCCAGCCATAGTAATGAGGTTTTGAATTCCGGATGGCTGGGCCGATACCTCGATGCTGAATGTATGAATTGTTCACGACCGACCCAGGCTTTGGAAATAGATGATATGCTAAGTCTTGCTTTAAGCGGAGATACAATGAAGGGCATCTCATTCAGAGATCCCAAACGATTATATGATACAAGTCAGGATCCTTTTTTTAAAGACATGCTGAATGCAGGTTTGGAACAAAAGAGTGAGGACCCGGGTTCATATTTATATAAAGTGATGGCGGAAACTATTTCCGGGGCGGATTATATTTTTCAGCAAAGTAGACTTCGCCCGGGCACAAC
>DASSGT010000720.1:0-2414 GCA_035693345.1 Puia sp.
CTCTATAAATGCAAGTGCGTCGTAGTAAAAATGAATATGCCTGAATCCAATTTCCTTTGCCAGATCGAGCGACTCCAGCCATTCCTTTTCGCATTCCTGCCAAAGTTTTTGGATAAAATGTATTTCGGATAGCTTCGAAAGCATTTCAAGCTGGCCGATTCTGTCATTCTGTTTCCTGAAGAGTTCAAGTGCCCTGTTGAAGTCGCTCAGTTTACTGGTATCACTAAATGACGCATAGAATCCTCTCTCCCCCAGAGCCCTGGCCAGGGTCGTCATATCACCGGACTTGTTGCAGGCATCCACCACCTCAGAAAAATAAGTTTTGCTTTTAGAAAGGTCTCCGGTTTGGTAAAAGTATTTGCCCACCATATTAAGCGATCCGTTCATCCAACGAGGGATTCTCAAAGTGTCGCTGAGGGTTAGCGCTTCTGTCAAATAATTGTGGGCATTCAACATATCCTCTTTATCCGTACCCGGTTTAAAGAGAAAATAACCTCCCAGTTGCAACAGCAGTTTTATCCGTTCTACTCCGTGGAGCGTAGTGAGCAATTGAATGGCGGCAGGAATATTTTTACTTTCAATCAATTCCTTTCCCGGTAATGCTGACCCATCATCAAAAGATTCACTTACAAACAGTGAATGATTCAGGCCCTCACACTCGCAGGCTAATACGATGGAACTATCATAGTCGATCTGCCATTGATAAATATTGTGTACATAATTGCCGGCAAATTTTATGAGAAACCTTTGCATGGCAGGATTATAGTTCAGGGATGCATTTTTAGATTTGTTTTGAGTATGGCTCGCCCTGGGAAGAATAAATAGCATCACAAAGAGAAGCAGCCTGATCATAAACGGTTATTATTCGTTTTTTTCTTTGAATATTGTTCTTTCATTATTGTATGAATTATACTGTCACACTTTTACTTTACCGTTAATGACCTTACCATATTCAGCTGTATCGAAACAAAGATCGATTTCAAGACCCCTTTTGTTTACAAAATAAAGATCTCCTTCCAGTTGCTCGGCGAATAATCTGATCAACTGCAGGCCCAGGGAATGGGGATGCTCCAAATCCAATCCTTCCGGCAGTCCTTTGCCGTGATCCGATATCCTCAATTGCAACTGACGCTTTGTGATCTGCCGGAGCGAGATCCTGATCCTCCCTTTTTCATTTGCACCATATGCGTATTTAATAGAATTGGTTATTCCCTCGTTGAGGATAAGGCCAAGAGGAACCGATTGCGATATGTCCAGTTCGATGTCGGGGTCCACGTCTACCTGGAATTCTATTCTGCCAGTATCAGCCACGCTACTCCTTATATTATCCACTAGTTCGTTTACATAGGATCTCATATTGATGCGCGTACTGGTGTCCGTGTGGTATAATTTCTGGTGAAGGATGGCAATGGCCTGCATGCGTTCACGGCTTTCCCGGATGGCATCCACGGCAGAAGGATGGTTTAGAAACTCTGATTGGGCATTCAGCAAACTGATCACCATTTGCAGGTTATTCTTCACGCGGTGATGAATTTCACGGACGAGCCATTCCTTCTCCTCAATGGTCTGTTCTAGAACTTCATTTTTCTGACTGATGATTTTTTGCTGATTTTGCAGGAGTTTATTGCTGCGTTGTTTGAGCCTATAGCGGTTGTAAAGCACAGCAAACAAAAGCAGGAGCAGAGATGAAACAATGATAATGATAGTCCGCACGAGTTTTTCTCTGTTTAATTCCGCACGCTGTAGTTGATCCCTGTTTTGCAATAATTGTAAGTCTTTTTCTTTCTGCGCTACACCATATTGTATGTTCATTTCCTCGATCTCCCTGGTCTTTTTCAAATCATGAATTGAGTCACTGAGCTGCTGGAATATCTTATAATGCTGTATGGCAGACAACCATTTCCCTTCACTGGAATCTATCATATATTGAACCCATGCCAATTCCCGACCTTCAAAAAGATTTATAAATCCACGTTTTACGGTGAGTGCTTTTTGAAGGCATTCTTTTGCCTTTTTTATATTTCCTGCAGATGAGTAGATGTGAGCATCTTCCTCATAGATGAAGAAAATATCATTATACATTTGTGGCTGTGAGCTTAACTGGTCGGCGATAACAGAGGACTCTGAAAGGTTTTTCTCTGCCAGCGACGTCTGTTTTAGCCCCCTATAAATTAAGGCCTTAACCACTGCCAGTTGCATTTTATACAGCGGGTTCAACGGTGGATGTTTTAGCGTGACGCTATCTATCAAATCAAGTGCTTCCTTATACTTATAAGTTACTGCAAGGTCAAAAGATAAAAAAACAAAGCTATGGTACCACATGCGATTGGCATTGGCTTCGCTGGATGATTCCATGACTTTTCGAAGCCAATATACTGCTCTGTCCAAATCACCATACGTTTCATATATATCTG
>DASSGT010000721.1:0-2755 GCA_035693345.1 Puia sp.
GTTGGATCCTGTGATCGATAAAGAAGTGAGTCAGGGTGAGTATGTATATTTTGAGGCATATCACCATCCCAATATCTATTTTGTCAAAACGGGTTTCATCCGGCTCGGCTATCTGGACAGACAGGGAAATAAGATCGTGAAAGAAATCCTGCGGGCGGGTGACTTCTTCGGGCAGGTCACTTTACAAAAAGAAAATCTGCACGGAGAATTTGCGCAGGCATTCAAAACAGATGCAACGATATGTGTCTTCAACCTGGATCATTTCAACCGGATACTCGCGGACCATCCAAAACTGGCCCTGAAATACAGCCGGATTTCAGGATACCGGATCAGACGTTTTGAAGAAAGGCTTGAAAATATCCTTCGTAACGACGTGAAGACAAGACTAAAAATATTTCTGGATCAGTTATTGGCCGAAGTCAGGGACTCTGCGAAGTGGTTTGGAAAAGAAGCCCGTATTCCCAATCACCTCACGCATGAAGACATAGCACAATTGATTGGTACCAGCCGGCAAACGGTCACCACCTTACTCAGTTCCCTGAAACACGAAAAGATCTGCAGTTATTCACGAAAAGAACTTCGTTTTTTTAACAGATAATATTGAGGTTCCATCGTATCCTTTGCATGAGCCGCAATAAATTATTTGGAGAAAGTCGGCAGGTTGACAAATACAATGATCATCTACTGATAGCTTTGACCCAACAAGCAAATTGAAAGAAATGGTCTTTACCCAGCTTATTGAACAATTGCAATCACTCAGCAACCTGCTTCTCCTATTGGACGACAACCAAGACACCCGGAAAAATCGTTTGCTGGGCAATGCCAGCATCGGCGGCCATACCCGGCATATTATTGAATTGCTGAAATGTGCCGTCGACGGATATTACACAGGAAATGTGGATTATATAAACCGGTCCAGAAATCTGATCCTTGAATCGGACCGGATCGCTGCCATGCAGGAATTGGAAAACCTGCAAAGCCTGATCATAAAAGCCGACAGGGAGTTAAAACTGGCGGTGGAGAGTCAGGCTCCGCCCGTTTATGTCAATACAACATTTTACCGGGAAATCGTTTATAATACGGAACATACCATTCATCATCTGGCCCTGATCCGTGTGGCACTGCGGGAAATGAATCTGGATATCGTCAGCGATGATTTCGGTGTGGCCCACTCAACATTAAAATATCGCTACACCAGTCAATAAGTATTTTATGCTTTTAATCGGAATACCCATCGGTCTTTACGGATATCTTTTCCCCGGCAATATCAACCTGATGATGCTGGAAATCTACCGCACGGGGAAAACAAGGTTTATGATTATGATGCTCGGCCTGATACTTCTGTTTGAAAGCCTCTACTGTATTATTGCGCTGACTTTCCTGGATGCCATCAAATCAAATCATCGATTGTATTCCACTCTGGAGACCATCTCCTATGCCATGATTTTTTTACTGGGCTTATGGATGCTTCTTGAAAAAAGAAAAAATACAGACCGGTCATATAAAAACACGATCTACAGAGGCGTACTCAGTATCATCATCCATCCCCAGCAAATTCCATTCTGGATTATTGCCGGCATCCTCATCAACCGGTTTACACACCTCTCCCTTGGAGACGGATCCCTTTTTATGTTTGCTTTGTTCAATGCAGCCGGTGCATCGCTGGCCATGTTCTTGTATATGTTTATCGGGAAAAAAATATTGAACTTCTTTCAGTTCAATACCGGTCAGATCAATAAGGTCATGGGCGGACTCTATATCCTGGTCTTCCTGTGTCATTTGATCCCATCGCCCTGACCGATAACTGTAATGCCCTGGTTTCCGAAATCAAAAAATTTCGATGATTAGAGTTCTAATATCCGGGATAGCATCAGACCAGTCCATGTATAATTGTATATCAATAAATCAGATCTAATTGATTAAACTGAGGTACAATACTGTAACAAATAATTTACTGCCTTCATTTTTAACGGAGATTATCCGTTCATTTTGAATATTTATTCACTGGAGAGAACTTCCAATATATCCTTATACAAATTGGATTTACCCTGAACGGAATCCCCAAATTCAAGCGAAAAGCCTGAGTGATACGTTTTCCAGTCGGGAAGGCTTGGTCCATTGGGGTTACCTGACCTGATAAAATTTATCCAGTATTTGCTCATATCCTCTTCGAGCAGAATATCTGAATGCTGCCAGGGGCGATCCCATAAATGCAGTGTATGCAATGCGTAGGGCACTTCTGATGTATGAAAGGCGCCATAGTCAGGGAAGTTCGGTTTTGCAGCTGGCACATGCGAGAACTCATAGATATAAGCTCGTTTTGAATTGTATTTTGAAAGTCTATATGGGCTGAGTACGCCAAAATTGATTAGGTTCATTTTCATGAGTGATGCAGATGCTTCCTCAGCATTTCCATGTGGTAAAAGAGTCAATAATTTTGCTGCCTTTTTTCCATAGGATTCATTTATCTTTTTAATAAACTCCTCCGGAGTAGTTTTTGTATTGCCTAACACAGCGCCATCTCCCGTGACCCAGCCACCCAGAAAATCTACCTGATTAAATTTCCCCTCGATAAATGATTTATCCAGATCGACCGGGAGAAAGCTGCCATCCCGAATGGGTGCAAAACGCAGATTGCCCATGGTGTGCGCAACTTTTATAATACTGTCTGCTGGCAATGCCCTCATTTCAGCAATACTTTTGACTCCAAGTTTTTCCTGCAAATCGACTCCGGCTTTTTCCTCGTCTTCCAGCG
>DASSGT010000722.1:0-2606 GCA_035693345.1 Puia sp.
GAATTTGAAATACACTCTTTTTGATTTGCCGATGTACCAGGCTTCGTATAAACCGAGGCTTTGTTTGATCATGCCATTCTTCATGACTACTACCTGTTTGTCACCATTGGCAGCATACAAAAGTTTGAAGAATTTGTCGTCTGCTTCTTTTGTTTTCGAAAAGACCGAAACTTTGTAGGTGAGACGGCCTTCAAAGTCTTTTTTTTGTCCTTTCGTATGTATGCACAGGCACGCCAGGACGAGTAGAGCGGGTATTTTCTTCATGTCGGTTTTGGATTGGCAGTCATTTCAAAGTTTAAGATAAATATTATAGTCCGGATAATCCAATTCAGCGAACTAAATGGCGAACTGTCAATTCCATGACAAAACGTTAGGGAAACAGAGGCTTAGTTTTAACATCAGGATTGCGCTGTCAGCAGGGTAGTGTTTCTTCCATCATGTAAAAGCGCAATTACATTAATCAATTTTTAAATTTAAACAGATGAAAAAAATCAAATTTTTTTTCTTAGGGACTTCTATGTGTATGCTGGCCGCTTTGACGGCCTGTAATAAGGAATCAGCAAAAACAAATGCAGCTAGTCAGGAAAGCCAGTCCGTCACCGACATGATTGCAGAAAACGGATCCAACCCCGACGAGTTGATCATGACCACTTCTACCGAAGGCAAAGCCGTAATGACTGAAACCAACTCTGTCAATGACCGGCGAAGCCAGGGAGGACATTTTTTGTATACTGAAACGAATGAAGCCGGTGTCAACCAGATCTATTATTATAAGCTGGGTAACGATGGTTCTCTTAGTTTTCAGGGTGCTATTCCCTCAGGTGGAGCTGGATCCGGATCGGGCCTTGGATCACAGGGGGCGCTTACATTATCGGAAGATCATGCGTGGTTGTTTGCAGTAAATGCCGGAAGCAATTCAGTTTCGTCCTTTAAAGTGCATACTGACGGAAGCCTGTCTCTGGCAGATACCAAAAATTCAGACGGAATAAAGCCGGTCAGCGTCAGCGTGCATGATCATCTGCTCTACGTTTTAAATTTTGGAACGGATAATATTCACGGATTTCTGATTGGCTCCGGTGGTGAATTGACGGATATCGAAGGATCAACCAAACCGCTGAGTGGCTCGGCTGTTGTTGCTCCGCAGATTTCATTCACGCCAAAAGGAAACTTTATTTTTGTGACCGAAAAAGCTACGAATAAAATCAGTTCCTTTAAGTTGAAAGGAGATGGTTCCGTAGAAGACGATGTAGCAACTGCTTCTACCGGGGAAACACCGTTTGGTTTTGATTTTGGCAGAGAGGGAGCAATGATTGTTTCCAATGCGGCCGGAGGAGCAGCCGGGGCAGGGTCAGCTACGTCATATCTTATAGCTGGAAATGGCATTCCACATGCAGTGAACGGAGCCGTCGCAGATGAGCAGGGTTCGCCATGCTGGGTCGCAACGACCAAATTTGGCCGCTTTGCATTTTTGAGTAACACAGGCAGCAATTCCATCTCATCCTACTATATCGCTCCGGGTGGATTTTTATTCCTGGTGGATAAAGCAGCAGCGGCGACGGATAATAATCCGGGAGATATTGTGGTGGCAAAAAACAATTATAATGTATTTGCCCTTACCGGCAAATCAGGTACGATTGGTGAATTCCATCGCAAATTTTTTGGCGGACTGGAAAACATTGGTTCTGTAAGCGGAGTGCCAGCATCTGCAGCCGGGCTTACAATATATTAACAGACGATTTTATAAAACGAACAGGCTGTCTTTGTCACAGCCTGTTCGTTTTTTTAGTATAAGTATTTACCCTTAGCCGTCTTCCCACCTAAAACGGCGATGGAACAATATTAATGTACAACCGGCGTCTTATATTTAGAATTGTTAGAAAATCATATATTACAACTCATGAAGAAATTAATTCCTCTCGCAGCCATTTTCCTTATTTTATTCTTTACCCAGACAACGGTCTCCTCCTGCTCCAAAACGGTTACAAAAACAGATACGGTTGTCAAATTGGTAGCCGATAATTCCATAGCAAAACTTTTGATGGGAAAGCAATGGATTGTCGATTCGCTGTTCAATGGTTATACCGCAACGAATAAGGGAACACTTGTTTATTCAAGAGGCGCTACAAATAATGCACAAAATCTTGATAATTATATTGTAATTATGTGGCCTGACGGGACCCAGTTTTTTGCAAACAGCGGTACCTATTTTACCTATACATATTCTTTCAGAACTGCCGATAGTTTAAATCTTCTCATCAATAATACCAAGGCCGATTATGCAAGGATCGTGGAGTTAAATACCAAACTCCTTACGATCTACGATTCTACGAATTCTGCATTGTCTTATTATCATTACAAGCCCTAAAGAAAATCCTTCATAAAATGAAAGTGATTCGGAGATTGGATCGGTAAGAAAAAAAGAAATATTATTTTTACGGGTAATGATCACAAGAAAACACATACGGATTTATTTCTGTTACGTTTCTTTTTTCATTCTACTGAGTTGTTCAAAAAGTGATCATCAGACCAAACCCGGGCCCCCAGCGGTTATTTTAAACACATTCACATATACGTTTACCGACACATTGGGTGCGACTTTTACTCTT
>DASSGT010000723.1:0-3717 GCA_035693345.1 Puia sp.
AGATCCGCATGATGCCAAAGCTTCTGTGCTGGCCAATAAAATCATTTATTATAAAATTTCATTGCCTGATCAGGTATTAAAAGACGGACAGTTATTGAGTCAAAAATTGCAAAACATTTATACCGTCTTGGATAATGCGACGAAACGAACTGTTCCAACTCTTCCTAGCACTAACACAACCCAATCAAATACTTACGATCCGATGTCAATGACTGACCTCAGAACATTGCTGTTTAATCTGGATCCGATCAATCCGCCTGAAGATATCCAACAACATACACAGGCTGACTTGAAAGCGGGACTTGATGTTGATCCGAATACGCTTGTAGGCTGGTATATCACTCAGCCAAGACACAGTGATATAGGCTATTTTGACATTAAAGAGGAAAAATTGCCCAAGGTAGAGCCAGGAGGTAACGTAGTAAAAGACTATACTTTTCAGAAAATGGGAGGGGCTGTTCGTGCAGATTATAAAGCATATTTATTTTCCGATAAAATATTTCCTCCTACTGATATTACTACCGTTTTTACCACTGGTAAATCCAACATACCACTCGATTTTCAATCGGATGATTCAATTGATGCTAAAAAGGCCGGATTTACGTTAGCCAATTTCAAAAATCAGGTAGCATTTGTTATTCGCTACCTTCGTTCCTATCCTGACATAGCCCGAATAAAGATATATGGTTACACCGATACTGAAGGGGGAAAAACAAAAACCGGAAAAGACCGGAATGCCATTCTTTCACTGAGTCGTGCCACTTCATTTTACTCTTATCTCCAAACAGCAACGGATCTAGGGGTGCCACCTTTGACAACCGATGAGGCCAAAAAATTCGTTCTTTCATATGAAGGTAAAGGGCAGGATGCTGCTGAAGCTACAGCGAATGCCGAACAAATTGCTATCGGAACAGCCGATTTCAGATTCAGAAAGATTGCAATTGATTATGACGTAAAATGAGTCCCGGAATCATGAAGACGATCTGTATATTTTTTCTCAGTATCTGCTTTTTGGGAAGCTGTAGAACAAACTATAGACTGAAAGAAACATTTTATCCGCATGCTGTATCCGATTTTCCAGTCGATGCAGGGAAATATCATATCAGAACCAGGACTGAAATCAAAGATTATGAGTGCAATAATTCCGCCATGTCATCGCGAGTAGATACAACACGGGAATATTATGACAAAGAAGGAAGACTGACTTCAGTATACTATTACAGTCATGGAAATTCACAAACTCCACAAATACGCATGAGCTATGCATACAATAATAAAGGATTTCTGACCACCGATTCTTCATTTGGAAATAATCAGCCGAATTTTACCACTTCCTATCGCTATGATCTTTTTTCAAAGAAGGTTTTTTTAAAAACATTATCTGTGCAGGGCGATACCGTCACAAATTCCATTGTAAGTTTTCGTAAAGGAAAGGTCAAGAGCAGAATAGAATTGGATAAAAAAGGAGACACCATATATTCTTATTCAAAAACAGGGCTTGTTGAAACGACTACTTACTATAAGTATAATTTAAAGGAGGGCAATTCTCTGCGACTCTACCGGAAAGATATCGTTGTAACTGATAATAAGAAACATATCATTACTTCTATTTATTGTTCGCCGGAAGGATACGAACATGACTTTCCCATGATGGTGCAGCAATTTGATAAAGAGAATCGAGTCGTTACGCAAACAGTTTACCGCTCAAATGGTTCGGTTTATTATTTTGCATCAGATATTTATTCTTCTAATGGATTGCTCCAGCGATCAACAATCACAAATTATACTGATAAAGGGGAGTTGGAGTCTTTATCTACTGAACTTTATTCTTACAACAATGCGGGGCAACTGTTGGAGGTCAAAAAAAATGTCACAGGTAACTATGTGTATGGCTCTTTGGATCAGTATTTCTATAATGAAAAAGGGCTGTTGAAAGAAATAAAATCAATTCCAGCATCCGAAAATTCTGTTCCTGGTATTGTCACTTGTACCGATTTTGTTTATACATTTTATTAGAATCAATTCATTTCTCAATAATCATGCAAAGCTCATCCCACTTTTCTGTCCTTCAAAAGGAATTAGATTGGCTCAAAAAAATCATTGAACGCCGCATTCATACTTTTAAAACTGAAGAAATTGATAATGGCTTATCTGAAATTGTCGCACCCGAATTGGAGGACGCCACTTCCCATTATGCGTCTTTTGTCACTTCACATAAACTTTCAGAAAGCGAACGTCTTCTGCTCGCATTGGCAATGACTCCCCATCTCAATCCGGGATTACTTGATGGATTTGCTGAAAATAAAAAACTGCTTATCGCTTCAAAAGTCTTCCGCTCACACGATGATATTTCTCTTTTGCCAACAGCACAAACTGCACTCTATCTCTTAGGTGGACATGATGTGCTCATCCGGTCAGCATTTTTTCACCTTTTCGAAACAGAGCATTTATTTTATAAGCAAAGTGTGATTCAACTCGGTGCATCTGCAGCCGGTGCATCATCGCTTGATGGTGTGCTCAGCCTTACTCCGAATTTCCGCGACCTTTTTATTTATAATAAAATACGCCCTCCCCGTTTCAGTTCAGACTTTCCTGCTCATTTGCTTACATCAAAATATGAATGGGAAGATCTTGTGCTTATGCCTACAACAATGGAGACACTTGAAGATGTCAAAATTACGTTAAAACAATATGACAAACTTCTCAATCAGTGGAAAATGGAAAAAGTAATGAGGCCGGGATGTCGTGTTTTGTTATACGGGGATTCAGGTCAGGGAAAAACCCTGACAGCTTCATTGCTCGGTAAATTGTTGAATCGTCCTGTGTATCGTGTTGATATTGCCGCTTCAGTAAGTAAATATGTAGGAGAAACGAATCAACGCCTTGAAGCTTTATTCAATACAGCCGAAAATAAAGATTGGATTTTATTTTTTGATGAGGGAGACGCAATGCTCGGACAACGAAATCAAGGTGGTGGTGAAAGTTCAACAAGTCATTACGCCAATCAGGAAGTTGCTTTTCTCTTACAGCGAATCGAAACATTTAATGGGATCATTATAGTTGCAACCAATCTTCGATCCAATATTGATTATGCTTTTCAGCGCAGGTTTGACACTTCAGCGCAATTCAAGGCGCTGGATGCTGAGCGTCAACATTTGGTCTGGGACCGTTTCTGGCCTAAAGACCATATTGAACTGGCCCCTGGAACTGATCTTGACCTGCTTATCAAACGTTATTCATTATCACCGGCATCGATCGTAAATGTTATCAGGCGTATTGCAGCTCACATGGCTGAAAAAAATGAACGTGTTGTTTCATCTGCAATGCTGCAACGTTTTATTCAGGATGAAGAATATAAATTCAAGGGTGCAAAAAGTTTTGCCTGATTTCTGCTTATAAAAAAGATTATTAATCAACAACAAAATTGCTCTTTCAAAATGGCTTCCGAATACTATAATTGAACTGAATTAATCTGCCCGATTACTGATAAAATTCATACCTGACTTCCTTTGCAGATTGCAATTTTTTTTTCCGTTTTCATGGTAAAAGTCCTGGTTGCCGTAGTTATTTTATTTCACAAACACTTACATCATCAATATCATAGATAATACTTGGATTTCCCCGCGGATCCACAACATAATAATAAGTAGGATCGTTCTCACTTTTATTCCTGACCTGCGCCGGTGTATATTCATATTTTGCGAGTTTTCTTTTCAC
>DASSGT010000724.1:0-3568 GCA_035693345.1 Puia sp.
ATCACAGGAAGACCGAAATGCCAGGCAGGAAAGCTGGATGAAAAATGCAATTCGCGTTATTGTTTGTACAAATGCATTCGGCATGGGTATAGATAAACCAGATGTGAGACTGGTGATACACGCGGAAGTACCGGATAATCTGGAAAATTATTACCAGGAAGCAGGTCGGGCAGGCCGCGATGGTAAAAAATCTTATGCCGTTTTGTTATATAATGATCAGATGCTGGAAGAATTGGAATCGGCACATAAACAACAATTTCATTCCTTGGACTATATTCGGAAAATATACCAGGGACTGACAAATTACCTGCAGGTTCCTCTGGGAACAGAGCAGGTGGGTTATTCATTTGATTTGATCGATTTTCTGAAGAAATTTTCTTTTCAGTCCAAACCCGCCCAGGCAGCTCTGCAGGTTTTGCAGCAGGAAGGATTTATTACATTGAATGATCCGGTTTTTAATCCAGCCACACTTTATTTTGTGGCATCGAAAGAGCAGGTCTATCAATTCGAAACGGAGAACCCCCATTTGGAACCATTGATTAAAACCCTGCTAAGAACATATGCAGGCATTTTTGACCAGCCCGTGCCGATTTACGAAAAAATGCTGGCATCCCTGTTGAAATGGGAGCCGCAACAAGTATTAACGGGTCTTTTTCAATTGCACAAATTTCAGATTGTAAAGTATGATCCACAGAAAGAAACGCCACAGGTATATTTCAATCAGCCGCGCAGAAAATCCGCAGATATACGGATTGATGAGACAATGTATGCATTCAGGAAAAGTCAATATGTAAAACGGGTTCTTGGTATTTTGGAATATGTTCGGACAATCGGATGTCGAAGTTCTGCCATCACGGAATATTTCGGAGAAAAGGGCACTAAAAATTGCGGGATTTGTGATAACTGTATAAAAAAAGAAAAAGCAAAACTCTCTCCATCTGAATTTGAGTCTATCTATCAGAAGTTAAAATTGGGTACACAAACGAAACAACTTACCGCACGCGCGTTATTTGATCAGTTTTCCGATATTCATACAGATCATCTGCGCAGGGTAATTGATTTCATGCAGGCGGAGAACAAACTGATCGTAGATGAGGAGGGGATCGTGCATATTTATTAGTTATTAGAAGTACTTCTAATCTAAATGTTGGGTCAGTAAACGAAATTCCTCTTATTAATCGTTATAAATGAAACCCCAGGCGCTTGAAACCCAGAATTTCCCGGTTTAATTTTTTCATGTCTTTTCTTTTTGTAACCTCACAAGGGATTTCTCAAAATATCAAGTTGGGAATTAAAGGAGGGCTCAGTTTGCCCAATCTCACTTCATCAGGTGGTTCCGATGTAAGTAAAGGATATAAAACAATTTCGGGGCCGGATTTGGCCCTTGTATTGGATTATATGATCGCTAAAAAGTTTTCTATTGAAACCGGACTTGAATGGTCAACGCAGGGAGGCCAGAAATCTGGTTTGCAAACCATTCCCGCATCTCCCGAGCTTGCTCAGTATTTTCCGCCAGGGTCAAATGTACAATTTCTGTATGCCAGCTTTAAAAGTACTGTCAGACTGCAATACCTGATGTTGCCGCTGTTAATTAAATATACAGTGAATCTGGATCATACCGGCCATTGGAAATTATATTGGGATGCCGGTCTGTTTGGAGGGCTGCTTTTAACGGCTAATGCGTCGGCTGCAGGCACCAGTAAGGTTTATTATGATAAACAGGAAACGAATCGGGTGAGTTCGGTTTCGGTCCAATTCGATAGTACGGGAGATATAAAAAACCAGCTGCACCAGGGCAATTTTGGAATCGAGGGAAATATTGGCGGACTGTATCATATAAAATCCATTTCTTATTTTATTGAGGCGGGCGGTAATTATGGATTCATCAACTTGCAAAAAAATAGTCAGAACGGTATTAATCATACCGGAGCGTTGATTTTTCGGCTCGGATTAATGTATGAATTTGATAAGGGGAGTAAAAGATGAACCGTTGATTTGATAAAAGCAGTCAGGAAAGGGTGTCTCCCATTCGCCGCACTTCTTTTGTCCTTAAATCAATTGATGCCCGCTAGTTCCAGACTTTTTTTCTTTAGCTTCCTGATTTCAACATCCTCTATAATTGGCTCGGGTGCCAGAATCAGTGAGATTTTATTTTCACGCCACCAACCGGTTGATTTCAGCTCTCTGAATGACAGAACACCGATCAGATATTTTCGGTCGCTTTCTGCGTGCCATTCTTCTATCCATTCGAATTTGTCTTTGGGTACAAAGGCCCAGTCATCAAAGCTGATATATGCCTTCACATAAAATTCATCCGTTAATTCAAGAGGCGCATGATGATAGAGCTTTTTATATTCGTAACGATATTGATAGCGCAGCGCGGATAAATCACTTAATACAGCAGAAGCGGTCGGGAAACTGCCTGCACCCTTCCCATAGAAAAATTGTTTATCGGCGAAACCGCTTTCAATCACTACTCCGTTATATTCATTTTTAACAAAACTCAGGTGGTCGTCTGATTTAACAAACTGGGGTAAGACGAAAGCGGCGACTTTTCCATTCAGTAATTTTTTCGCCTGCCCCACCAGCTTGATTTCATAATGTTTTTCAGCTGCTACCGTTGCGTCGCCTGCCTGAATATTCTGAATGCCATTGAAAACAATTTTTTTCGGATCAGCAACTATTCCATAAGCATGCGCCAGAAGGAGTGCCCATTTATTTACCGCATCTATACCTTCGACATCCAGGGAAGGGTCGCTTTCTGCAAAACCGAGCTGTTGAGCCATTAAAAGAGCTTGTTTGAAGTCCAGTTTTTCCTCAAACATTTTCGTCAGGATGAAATTCGTGGATCCGTTCACTATCGCGCGCAGGGAATGCAACAAATCGTTATCGTAGTACTCCTCCAGATTGCGGATTACAGGAATTGAAGCGCAGGCGGCTGCTTCATACAAAATAGAACGATCGGTCTTTCTTTGCAGATCCAGCAGAGCCGCCAGGTGTTCCGCCAGCATTTTCTTACTGGCACTCACTACGTCCTTGCCATTTTTCAACGCAGTGGTGACAATTTCGAATGCAGGTTCCGTTTCGTTTATTACTTCCACAATCACATTGATCTCCGGATCATTGAGTAGCTCATCCTTGTTCGTAGTGAAAAGATCTTCCGGGGCATTTCTTTTTTTACCGGGATGTTTGATACAAACTTTTTTAATATTTGCTTTGAGCGACGGCGTTTGTTGCAGGATCCTGTAAAGACCTTCTCCGACAACACCAAATCCAAAAAGTCCAATGGTCAGTTTCTTATGTGCGTCCATATTAATTTTCAACAATTTTCAATATGTTTCAAAACTTTATTTGACCTAACAACCATACGGTCAAATGTGTTGCGAAGATCCGTTATTAAATCTTCTGCTTCCTCCAAACCTACCGAAAGGCGGATCAGACTGTCCTGGACTCCTGCGGCCCTTCTGATTTCCGGCGGAATCGTCTTATGTGTCATTTCAGCAGAATGGCTGATGAGACTCTTGATCCCACCTAAACTTTCTGCAAGCCTGAAAAGTCTGGTTGTACT
>DASSGT010000725.1:0-2602 GCA_035693345.1 Puia sp.
AATAATAAAGCATTCTACAGGTTTTTTGGTATAAGCATAAGCAGTTGTCCGTTTTGGTTATGGCAACTATAAAGGGGGGCGTTTCTACCCTCCCCTTTTTATTTAATAGTATAAGACAGATTGAAATGAAAATTATCTTGTTAGCATCCATCGGAGTATTATTAATGACTTGCAAAACATTTGCACAGACAACGCCTGCAAAAACACTTCCTCAATTTGAATTTTCCAGGCTCAACCAAAGCACTTTTACAAATAAGGATTTACCGCCAGGTAAAATTCTGTTCTTTATGTTTTTTGATTCAGATTGCGACCATTGTCAGCGTACCATCCACGAAATCGAACAGGAATATAAATGCTTTCAGCAAACGATCATCTGCCTGGTCTCATTGGATGATAAGAACAAAATCAATCATTTCATGTCAGGTTATGCTCCGCGTTTAAAGGCACAAAAGAATGTAGTTCTTTTGCAGGATACGAAGAATCAGTTCATAGCGATGTTCAATCCATTAAGGTATCCTGCCATGTTTCTGTATTCAAAGGACAAGAAGCTGATCGATTATGAGGATAATGAGTTAACCGTTTTCCGGCTGGTGAATACGATCAGGAAAAACGGGTAAAGGTTTTTTTTTCATAGCTTTCTTATTCAAGGCATGTTATGGTAGTTCAATGCAAATACAAGGGTGCTCCACTTTTGTTTATATTGATTTTTTTTTCATGCCATCATCCCGATACATTTTTTACAAGCGTGCCTTCTTCCCGGACACATGTCGAGTTCGCCAATAATCTGGAGGAAAGGGAAAACCTGAGCATCCTGAGTTATATCTATTATTATAACGGCGGCGGTGTAGCTATCGGCGATATCAATAATGATGGGCTGCCCGATATTTATTTCACTTCCAACAGTCCCGGGCATAATAAACTATATCTGAACAAAGGCCGGTTCGAATTTCAAGATATCACAGAGAAAGCAGGCGTGGCAGGCACCTCGGACTGGTGTTCCGGTGTAACCATGGCCGATGTGAACGGAGACGGATTCCTGGATATTTATGTGTGTGCCATAGCAAATACGCATGGGCTGAAGGGCCATAATGAACTATATATAAATGATGGCAATGGCCATTTTAAAGAGGAGTCGGCTGCCTATGGATTGAACTTTTCGGGACTCTCTACACAGGCTGTTTTTTTCGATTATGATCACGACGGAGATCTGGATTGTTTTATCCTCAATCAGTCGGAACATCCCAATCAGAATATTGGTGATACGAGTCTGAGAAGAATCTATGATCCCTTGTCCGGCGAAAAGCTTTACCGCAATGATTTGATAAATGGTCAGCGAAAGTTTACAGATGTCTCTACAAAGGCTGGTATTTATCAGAGCAAACTTTGTTACGGACTGGGCATCGGTGTCGCTGACCTGAATAATGATGGTTGGGAGGATATCTATGTGGGAAACGACTTTCACGAAAACGATTATTACTATATTAATAACGGCAATGGAACATTTACAGAAAGCGGCGCCCGCCATTTCAAACATTACAGCCGCTACAGTATGGGTAACGATATAGCGGATTTTAATAACGACGGACAGCCGGATATTGTTACCGCAGATATGTTACCGGGAGAGGAGAAAACGTTAAAAACTTATGGGAACGGAGAACACCTGGATACGTATATTCAGAAAATCACCCGCAATGGTTATCAAAACCAGTATTCAAAAAACTGTCTCCAGAAAAATAACGGAGATGGCATCAGTTTTAGTGAAGTGGGACTGATCAGCGGTATTTCAGCTACAGACTGGAGCTGGAGCCCTCTGTTTGCTGATTTTGATAATGATGGGAATAAAGATTTATTTATTTCCAGCGGTATTGTAAAACGGCCATTGGATCTGGATTTCGTGATGTTCTTTTCAAATCTTAAGGATCCCCGCATTTATGGCAGCCCGGAAGAATTTCAAAAAGCCATGCTCGAAAAAATGCCCGATGGTTCTTCCCATCCTTTTGTTTTCAAAGGAGATGGTCACTTAAACTTCAGAGACATGAGCAGCGATTGGGGGATGAGCGATATGAATGGTTACTATAACGGGGCCGCCTATGCGGATCTGGATAACGACGGCAATACCGATGTAGTGATCAATTGCCTGAATGCTCCGGCTGTCATATTGAAAAACAATGCGCCCCGGAAAAATTATCTTTCCTTGTCATTTAAAGGCGATGGCATGAATACGTCTGGTATTGGCGTGAAAGCCTATTTATTTACCGGGCCGAAAATGCAATACCAGCAACTGATGTTCACCAGAGGTTTCATGTCGTCCTCCGAACCCCGTATGCATTTTGGGTTGGATAGTGTTTTTACAATAGACAGTCTGCTGATCGTATGGCCGGATCAGCATTACCAACTCCTAAAAAAAGTTTCCGCTAATCGGCAAATACTCATCAAACAAAAAGATGCCAAAGAGAATTTCAACCATGAACTGTTTTTCCCAAAGCCGAAGTCAATAGTCGAAGACATCAGCCGGCAGGTTGGCAACACCTTGAAGCATCAGGAGAATCCCTATAATGATTTTAACGAACAATACCTGATACCGCATATGGAATCCACGAGA
>DASSGT010000726.1:0-5063 GCA_035693345.1 Puia sp.
GAGACGATAAAAAAGGCTTCTTACCCCAATGTTATGATATTGGGGTTTGTCGAAAATCTCGAACTCTATCTGACAGGCTGCAATGTATTTCTGAATTCAGTCCAATCCGGAGGCGGCATAAAGACAAAACTGGTAGAAGCATTGGCATATAATCTGAATGCAGT
This sequence comes from Puia sp., assembly GCA_035693345.1. Classification (GTDB taxonomy): domain Bacteria; phylum Bacteroidota; class Bacteroidia; order Chitinophagales; family Chitinophagaceae; genus Puia. The sequence goes on from DASSGT010000726.1 coordinate 165, forward strand.
ATCAACTGAAAATGGAGCGATAGGAATTAACCCGGCCGTATGCAATGGCAAACTAATGATTTGCGCTGATAATAACTGGTCCGCATTTGCAGAGAACATAGCCGGGGCAATCAATTTGAAAGCAACAATACCAGCAGAATTTTATCATGAATTTTATTGGGGAAATATTACTAAACGTGCCGCTGACTTTATAGCCGTCGATCGTGGATCGTGAATCGTGGATCGATACGCGATATACGATAAACGATATACAAAAAAGAAGTACGTCAGGGATCAAAAAAAATGGTGCAATGAATGCACCATTTTTAATTCTTTCATTAATCAGTTCGCCTTTAGCCTTACGCCTTGCGCTTTAAGCTCAAATTACCATTTGTCCACTTCTTCCAGATGATCTGTAGCGGAAGAAGTTGGTTGTACAGTCACAGTGACTGCTTCTGCCTTAACCGGTTCGGGTTCGGAAACATTTACAACCGGATCAAGTGGTGATGATTCAACCGGTTCGTGATTTTCATGCTGCACTTCTCCATTTTCCTGCACCTGGTCATGATTGAATGCATCGAAATCAAAGTCGGGCATCAGGTCGGTTTTTACATAGTCAACCGCTTCAGTAAGAGCCTTTATAAATTTATTGAAGTCCTCCTTATACAGGAAGATTTTGTGCCGGTCGTAACCATCTTCATTAAATTTCTTACGGCTTTCAGTAATCGTCAGATAATAATCATTGCTTCGTGTAGCACGTACATCAAAAAAATAAGTCCTCCGTTTACCGGCTCTGATTCGTTTGCTATACACGCTTTCCATTCTTTTGTCATTGTTCTCGTACGCCACGTTCGTTGTTTTAGGTAAAAAAATAAAGCAAGCCCATACAAATATAATATTGTTATGGAACTGGCAAAAAATTCCCCAGTTTGTGTAACCCCATTTATGAACACGCGTGTTTTTACGCAATTCAGGTCAGTCGCGGGTTTGAAGCTCCTCTCCTGTCTTCTGTTGCTGCTCGTAAAGCCTGGTATAATGTCCGTTCCTGGCCAGCAGTTCTTCATGGGTACCTGTTTCTACCATCCTGCCATGATCCAGAACAACAATCCGGTCAAATTCGAAAAGAGAGAATATCCGGTGGGTAATAATAAAGGCCGTTTTATTCTGAAGATAGTTATAAAGATTGCTGATAATTTCCTTTTCCGTCCGGGCATCGACTGCGCTCAGACAGTCATCAAAAATGACGATTTCATGATTTCCGGCCAATGCCCGGGCGATGGATATTCTCTGTTTCTGGCCACCGCTTAAAGTGACTCCTCTTTCGCCGATCATCGTATCATATCCGGAGGAAAACTGAAGAATTTCATTGTCAATACTTGCGTATTCCGCGGCATTTTTGGCTTCTGCCGGCAGTTTACGATCCAGTCCGAAAAGGATATTTCCTGTTACTGTATCACTGAAAAGAAATACATCCTGGGGAACATAACCGATCTGGTTTCTGAAGTCGGGCAGGTCTAATGTCCGGATATCCTTTTTCTCCATCAATATGGCACCATGGGTTGGATCGTAAAAACGGAGTATTAGCTGGGCAAGGGTTGTCTTACCACTGCCGGTTCTTCCGATTACGGCAATTTTTTCTCCTTTGCTTACCTGCAGGTTAAAGTCTTTTAAAGCATGAATCCCTGTATGCGGATAAATAAAATCTACATGATCAAAAGTTATATTACCAGTAAGCGACATCTTAACCGGATTCTGGATATCCTGAATGACCGGCTTTGTTTCTAAGAATTCATTGAGTCTTTTCTGGGATGCCGACGCACGCTGAATCATACTGGCCACCCATCCGATGGCACTCACAGGAAATGTCAGCATCGTAATATAAATGACGAATTCTGTTATGGTACCCAAATCAGTCTGGTGTGTACCATTGATCACATAAAATCCTCCAATCATGATCGTCAATAAAGTACTCAGACCGATGATCAGGCCCATAGACGGAAAATAAATGGCTTCAACTTTAGCCAGACTGATGGCATTTTTCCTGTAATCCTCACTGTTCGCGCTAAAAAAACGAAGCATCGCGGATTCCTGTACGAAAGATTTAATAACCCGTATGCCGCTATAAGATTCCTGCGCATTGGTAGTCAGGTTACTCAGTAATGCCTGGATCCTTTCACTTTTTTTGTGAATCAGATTATTGACCATGTAAATGGTTACAGCCAGGATCGGCAATGGTGCAAGAACGTACAGAGTAAGCAATGCATCTTTCCGGATCATAAAATAAAGACTGAAACCGATGGTTGCCAAAAGGTTTGCGAGATACATAATGGCAGGCCCCGTGTACATTCTCACACGACTGACATCCTCTGCCATCCGGCTCATGAGGTCACCCGTACTATGTGTCTTGTAAAAAGCTGTGTCCAGCTGTTGGTAGTGCTGGTAAATTTCATTTTTCTGATCGAATTCAATATGACGGCTCATCACGATCAGTGTCTGACGCATAAAGAACATAAAAATGCCACCCAGGATCGCCAGGAATAATAAGGTGAGCCCGGAGATGGCCACTTTATGTTTAAAACTCTGATCAGAGGAATTTAGAATTCGGATGAACTTCTTTACGAGAATATCATAATTGGCCGTGTCAGATCTCTGTGTTTTTGCAATGCTAATTTGTGTCGCGACGGGTACGGGGTGCGGCGATTTTGCCTGGACCTGTTCAGTCAGTTCCTTTTCTACGGAGTTTACAACATAGCCTGTTACCTGAGGAGCCAGTATGCGGAAGTAATTGGAGAGGATCACAAAAATGAGGCCCAGCAGGAGCCTCCACTTATATTTCCAGAAGTATTTATTGACTGCCTTTAAATATCTCAAACGCCCCAAGGTTTATTCTACGCAAATTTAGGCCCTTTTGAGCTTAAAGCTTAAAGCGTAAAGCTTAAAGCATAAGGCAATTATTGAAATGGCATCAGATAAGTAACAAAATAGCATCAGTTAAGTAATAAAAAAAAGCACAGAGCTTTCCGCTTTACGCTTTCAGCTTTGTGCTTTAAAAGTTAACGTCAACGACTATGCTCTTCAGTTAACAATTGACAATTAACAATTGACCATTATACTAGACAGCTTCTTCTTTTACACCATATGGAGTAGTAACCAGTAAATGACCCTGCAGGTATTTCTCTGCATGCTGACTGGCATCCAGTCCTTCTTCTTCTTCTGTTTTACTAACCCGTATCGGAAGGATGAGATTTATAAATTTGAAAATCAAAAACGAAACGCAAAAACTGAAAGGAACTACGATCAGCAGAGCTTTAACCTGTGTCCAGAAAAATGCCGGATTTCCGTAGAACCAGCCATCAGCACCGGCTGAGTTGACTGTTTTTGTAGCGAAAATACCGGTCATCAGCATACCCACCATACCACCAATTCCGTGACAGGGGAATACATCCAGCGTATCATCGAGCTTGGTTTTGGAACGCCAGTAAACAGCAGTGTTTGAAATAACGGCCGCAACCACACCGATGAAAATACTTTGTGGAATAGCAACAAAGCCAGCCGCAGGAGTAATGGCTACCAGGCCTACTACTGCACCGATACAAAATCCAAGTACAGATGGTTTTTTCCCTTTGATAACATCAAAGAACATCCAGGACAGGCCCGCGGCGCCGGCAGCTGTATTGGTAGTGGCGAAAGCTGAAACAGAAAGTGCACTGGCTGCTCCTGCAGAACCTGCATTAAATCCAAACCAGCCGAACCAGAGAAGACCGGTACCAATCAATACATAAGGAATATTGGCTGGCGGAATTTCTATATGATCTATATGACTTCTGCGTTGTTTCAAAACGATGGCTCCTGCCAAAGCTGCACAACCCGCCGAGATATGAACCACAGTTCCTCCCGCAAAATCGAGTGCACCCCATTTAGCCAGAATACCGTCCGGATGCCAGCTCCAGTGTGCAAGCGGGGCGTATACAAGCAGACTAAATAAAACTACAAACAGAACATAAGAAGTAAACTTAATACGTTCCGCTACAGCTCCCACAACCAGTCCTGGTGTGATGATCGCAAACATCAATTGGAATAAGGCAAATAATGTGAGTGGAACTGTTGGCATGAAAACCCAGGGTTTACCGGAGTTCACACCTTTAAACATAAAGTGGGTCATCGGATCTCCTATTAATCCCAGACCCTTTACGTCCGGTCCGAAACAAAGACTGTATCCCACCACAATCCAAAGCACTGAAACAATACCTGCTGCGATCAGACTTTTGATCATCGTCGAAATCACATTCTTACGATTCACCATCCCTCCATAGAAAAAGGCCAGTCCGGGAGTCATTAAAAATACAAGCGCCGTGGCAACAATGATCCAGGCAATATCTGCCCCGTTGTACTTTCCGTCGTCAAAATTTGTCAAAGAAGGCACGAAAAGAGCCATTAAGGAAATCAGAACGAGTAGGACAAATGGTGTCGCTGTTTTTAATGTGACTTTGTTCATACTGAAAATAGTTTTATTAATAAGATGTTAACGAGGACTAAAATCAGTTGTAAATTAAAACAAAATCATATTAAAAGTTACATTATAATAAAATTAATATGTATTATTTATAAACATTAGGCTGTTAATAAGAGAAATTTTTATCATAAGTTCTGTTTTTTTAGCTCGCTTATTGCAAATTGAGCCGCCCGGGCCGTAAAAGCCATATATAAAATGGATGGACTTTGGATCCCGGTGCTCGTCATACAGGCCCCGTCGGTCACAAAAACGTTCTTACATTGGTGGAGCTGATTCCATTTATTGAGCATGGAAATTTTCGGATCCTTGCCCATCCGGCAGCCGCCCATTTCGTGAATATCCCTGCCGGGGGCCCAATGCCGGTTTTGAACCACAATATCCTTTACTCCCCCATTTGTCAGGGTTTC
>DASSGT010000727.1:0-3179 GCA_035693345.1 Puia sp.
CGTTAAAAACTAAGCGATACGCTGATAGATTTTCTTTACTTCAAAAATTAAATTATGCCCGTTCAATCCGGTAACACTATTAAAATTCATTACCATGGCAGATTATCTGACGGCACCACGTTTGATTCATCAGCGGGCCGCTCTCCATTGGAATTTACCGTAGGCAGCGGCTCCGTAATTAAAGGCTTTGATGATGGCGTTCAGGGCATGACCGTGGGAGAAAAAAAGACGATAGAAATCCCATTCCTTCAGGCCTATGGTCCTGAGGATCCTTCGATGATTATCGAATTTCCGCTGGACAGGCTTCCGGAGGATCTTAAGCCTGAAATAGGAATGCAGCTGAATATGAATAATGCCGAAGGGCAACAATTTGCTGTCACTATCACGGATATTACGGATGAAAATATAATACTCAATGCCAACCATCCACTGGCCGGCAAGGACCTTATATTCGACCTGGAGCTGGTCGAAATCGTGGATTAAATTTTCTCTGAAGAAATAAATACAACGCAATCAAACTCAGCAGGGCAACTGCCGTCAGGATCATTGATCCTTCCAGTCCGTTTGCTCCGCCGGTAATATTTATATCACCATTTAGTTCCGGCTGAAGAAAAGTTTGAAAGGAATCATCACCTGAATACCCAAAAGCAGGTCCTTCCATAAATTTCCAGGCTGCATGAAAAAAGAATGAGAACCATAGATTACGTGTATAAATATAATTCAGACCCAGAATAAGACCCAGTATGAATAAATTGGCCAGTGGAAAAAAACCGATGGAGGATTGTCCTGTCCAGTGAAAAATCATAAACAGAATTGCAGAGATCATCAGGGCCAGCCATCCGGGAAAGGAATCCATCAGGTTATTCAGTATATAGCCCCGGAATATCAATTCTTCATAAAAAGAAATGATGACCACACTCCCGAAGGCGAGAAAAAGTGCTCTTGAATCAAAGATGATATCCATCCATCTCAGGTGTCCGGTTGCCTTCAAAAGCAGACTGCAGGCACAAATAATGAAAATGGCAAGCATGCCACCCGCTATGGCTTCCCCTCCATGTCCATTAAAATCCAAACCGAGGGAAACAAATGATTTGCGATCAACCCAGCGTCTGAATACAAATGTCAGAATCAGGCTGAGGGCGAAAATGATGGCGGTTGTTACCAGCAGGTTGTTTCCCTTCAGCAGGTTTTCCAATCCGGCAGCATCCGGGCTTCCCTTATGTAAAGCAACCAGATAGACAACTAAAAAAATGCCTGTCGCTATACCAAAGGCAATAAGAAATAATAATGCACGCAGCCAGCCCTGGGATATCACAGGTTTAATGGCACCGGATTTTTCCATGGAATAAAATTATGACCGAAAGATGATATTTTTATCCTTCATTTGACTATTAATTTCCCTTTATGTTAACCGGCCACTCCTCTTCACTCACAGAACGTTTTTGCAGATATACCGAAATAGATACCCAAAGTAATCCGGACTCAAATACGCAGCCCTCAACGTCCAAACAACTTGTTCTTAGCCGTCTTCTATTGGAAGAATTGATAGCAATGGGATTAACAGAAACAGAGCTCGATGAAAACGGATATGTGTATGCGAGCATCCCGTCCAATAGTGATAAAAAAGTTCCTGTGATTTGTTTTTGTGCACATGTGGATACATCCCCCGACTGCAAGGCCAGTGAAGTAAAACCCCTGCTGCATAAAAATTATTCAGGCGAAGACATCATCCTTCCGGATGATCCCGGTCAAATTATCAGTGTAACCGAACACCCTTATTTACTTGAAAAAATTGGGCAGGACATCATTACTGCTTCAGGAAATACCTTGTTAGGTGCAGATGATAAAGCCGGAGTGGCTATTATTATGGAACTGGCCCGCTGGTTCATGTTAAATCCCGAAATAAAACATGGAAAGATCCGGGTTCTCTTTACTCCCGACGAAGAAATAGGCAGGGGTGTGAATAAACTGGATATGAAAAAATTAGGTGCTGATTTTGGTTATACACTCGATGGCCCTGAACTGGGTTCTTTTGAAGAGGAGACTTTTTCGGCCGATGGAATACATTTCGTTTTTTATGGTGTGTCTGCTCATCCCGGTCATGCCAAAGACAAACTGGTGAATGCGATAAAAATAGCTTCTGCATTTATCGAAGAACTACCGGGCGATGAATTTTCACCGGAAACTACTGAAGGCCGGTATGGATTTGTGCATCCCATACGCATGGAAGGTAACGCTGAAAAAATGCGCGTGGATTTTATCGTGCGTGATTTCAATACGGCCAAACTACATGCGTATGAAGAGTATCTGAAGGACAAAGCAGAAAATGCGATAATGAAGTTTCCCGGCGGAAGATTTGAGTTTGAAATAAAGGAACAATACCGGAATATGAAAGAAGTGCTCGTTAACCATCCGGAAGTTTCAGAATATGCCCGTGAAGCGATTAAAAGAGCAGGCATAGAAATCAGAGAATCTGCTGCACGCGGAGGCACCGACGGATCCAGATTATCTTTTATGGGATTGCCCTGTCCAAATATATTCACCGGTGAAATGGCTTTTCACAGTAAACACGAATATGTATGCGTTCAGGACATGGAAAAAAGCCTGGAGACGATCATTCATCTTTCAAGGATTTGGGAAGAAAAAGCTTAGGCGGCCTGTCTTTTCTTTAGAATCGATTGAATGATCTGACGGGCATGCTCACGTGAATTTTCTATAAACCATATATGGGTGTCCATTCCGCCACAAACCACGCCAGCCAGGTAAATATTCTTTTGATTTGATTCCATTGACTCCTTGTTATAGCTGGGATACCTTTTCTCGTCACGCGATAACTCGATACCCAGTTTTTCCAGGAAGGCAAAATCCGGCTGATACCCTGTCATTAATAAAACATAATCATTGGGTATGGTTATTTTCCCTTCCGGTGTTTTTATATCCACTTCTTTTTCGCGAATCGCCATTAATTCAGAATTAAAATAAGCTTTGATGGAGCCTTCTTCGATGCGGTTCAGGATATCGGGTCTGACCCAGTATTTCACCCGTTTCCCGATTTCAGGTCCCTTTATAACCATCGTTACCTCAGCACCTTTCCGAAAGCTCTCCAATGATGCATCGACCGCAGAATTATTGGCACCCACCACCACCAGTTTTTGCATGGCATAAAAATGAGGCTCTTT